>NZ_JBFAMR010000008.1:184944-191726 GCF_040656595.1 Actinoplanes sp. NPDC049802 | reverse complement strand
GGCGGCGACCTGGTCACGCTGACCGCCACCGAGTTCGAGTTGCTGCGCTACCTCATGCGCAACCCGCGCTGGGTGCTGTTCCAGCGGCGCTGGAACAGCACCCACGACCAGCCGAACCACCCAGCTCAGCCCGGAACGCGCGGCACGGGCTCGACCCGGCGGATGAGCGCGGGGCTCGGCGGAACGGTCCTTGTCTCCGGGGCGGGGAACGCCGTACCAGAAATGGGCTTCATCTGACTATCTGGGCGAAGCGGACCGCACCGTTCTCCAGGTCGGGGTGTTCGACGGCCAGCGCCATGGCGACTATGCGGTCGAACCCCAGGCCGGCGCCGTCGGCGTAGGCCGCGTCGAAAGCGGCGTCACCGAGAGCGGCACGGAGGGCCGCCTGCTGGGCCGACCAGAACGCGCCGAACGACTCGGTGCGGCGGGCGCCCCTGGCGGCCTCCGCCCCGCCGAAGAGAACCGTGGCGGTCGCCGGGTCACCGCCGAGCGCACAGCGGACCGCGATCGCGGCCACCGCGTCGGCGGCCGCGCCCCGGAAGCCGTGCCGCAGCCGGGACCGCAACGCCACCACCAGGTGATCGTGGCCGGCTACCAGGTCGCCGCGGCGCAATGCGACCATGCCGAGGAGCCAGTCGACGGCGCGGCGGCCGCGAGCCTCGGGACAGATCGCCTCCTGATGCCGGGCCGCGCCGAGCAGATCGGCCGCCTCGGTGAGCGCGTCGCGCCGCCACAGCAGCTCGGCGAGGGTGAGCACGGCGGGCAGCGCCGCGGTCGGGACGCCGGCCCGTTCGGCCTGGGCGATCACCTCCCGGCAGCTCTGCTCGGCGGTCGGCGGATCGCCGTCCGGCCGCGCCACCCGGGCGGCCCGGACCCGGATCGGCAGTGCCGGATCACCGGACCGCCCCGCCTCCTCCTCGGCACGTGTCAGGAACCGTTCGCGCTCCACCCGGTCGGTGGCCAGGCCGGCGTGCACCAGGTACGCGCCGGACAACTCGGCGGGTGTCACCGAGCCGTCACCGGGAAGCGCCCGGTAGAGGGCGGCCAGCAGCCTCCGGCCGTCCCGCCCGCCGCCGTGCTCCCGCCACCACGGGTCCAGCGCGGCCGCCAGTCGCAGTCCGGCACTCACGTCGCCGATGGCCGCGGCCCAGCGCAGCGCGCCCTCCCACTCGGCCACATAGGGGGCGAACTCGGTGAGCGACACGGTCCGGGCCGGGTCCTCGGCCGCTACCGCCACCCGGTCCAGGGTGTGCAGCGACCAGGTCAGATGCCGGTCGCGGACGGCCGGTTCGTCGCCGGTCGCCGCGAGCCGGCGCAGCGCGTAGGCCCGCACCTGGTCGGACATCCGGTACCGCGGACCGGGAACCACCTCGACCAGCGACTTGTCGGCCAGTTCGGACAGGGCGCCGAGCGCGTCGGCGTCACACCACTCCACCGTGGCGAGATCGACCGGCCCGGCGAAGACGGCGAGCCGGCGCAGCAGGTCCGCGGCCCGGGAACCCAGCGTCCGATACGACCAGGCGAGATTGTTGGCCAGGCTGGCGTGCCGGCCGTCCCCGGCGGCGTCGTTGTCGAGCGCGCCCAGCGGGTCGTCGAGCCGCCGGGCCAACTGCTCGGCCGGCAGCAGCCGCAACCGGGAAGCCGCCAGCTGGATGGCCAGCGGTGAACCCTCCAGCCGTGCGGCCAGCCGGGCCAACTGCGCGTCACCGTCACCCGGGCGGCCGCCCTGCGCGGCCGCCGCACGGTCCCGCAGCAGCGCGAACGCGTCCGCCGGGGCAAGCGGCGGGATGCGCCACACGGTCTCGCCGGGCAGTGCCAGCGGCGCCCGGCCGGTCGCCACCACGTCGAGCCTGCGGCACCGGCTGAGCAGACGGTGCGCCAGCGTGGCGGTCAGCGCCGGCGCCGCGTCGCAGGTCTGCAACAGCACCAGCATCCGGCGTTCCCCGCACTGCTCCACCACCGTGTCGATCAACGGCCGGCCCGGTTCCGGGCGCAGGCCGAGTGCGGCGGCCAGAGCGGCGGGCAGGCCCTGCGCCGCCGTCGCGGCATCGATCGTCCAAACCCCGCCCGGGTACGCCGGAAGCAGCTGCTCGGCCACCGCCAGGGTGAGCCGGGTCTTCCCGGAGCCGCCCGGACCGACCACCGTCACCAGGCGGTTGTGGCTGATCAGCTCGGCCAGTTCGGTCAGCTCCGCACGCCGCCCCACGAACGGGCTGTGCTCGGCGGGCAGATTGTGCCGGGGCGCCTCAGCGGTCCGCGGGCGGGGAAAGTCCCGCTCCAGGCCCGGCGCGCACACCTGGAAGATCCGCTCGTCGTCGTCGAACCCGCGCAACCGGTAGGCGCCGAGGTCCAACAGATCCACGGTGGCCAGCGTGGCCGCGGCCGCCGCGCCCCCACCCGACATCGCGGCATAGGCGGCGGTCACCGCGAGAGCCGTCGCCTCCGAACACAGCACCTGCCCGCCGTGCGCGGCCGCCGACACCCGGGCGGCACGGTGCACCTCGGCGCTCGCGTACTCCTGACCGATCGGAACGGCCCGGCCGGTGTGCAGTCCCATCCGGACTTTAGGAATCGCATCCTGGCGTGGCCAGTCGTATCCGGACAGTCTCCGTTGCGCCTCCACACACGCCGCGACGGCCGCGTCGGCATTGGAGAACGCCACGAAAAAGGAGTCACCCTCGGTGAGAAGCTCGACACCATCGAACTCAGCAAACACAGCGCGTAGCACGGCTCGGTGCGCGCCGAGGACGCTCCGATACGCCTCACCGAGCATCCGAGCCAGTCGCGTCGAGCCCTCGATGTCGGTGAACATAAAGGTCACCAGGCCACTGGGTAGCTCGATCCGTCCCGACACGGTGGAACCTCCGCCCCCTTTGGGAAGTCGCGACTCATGCTGCCGTATCTCTGCGTCACCGCACATCGTAGAAACGGACGGTAACCGCTTGCCCGCCATGGCCGACCCCTTATGGAGGACACGTCGATCGCGGGATCGACCGGAGGCATACGGGACTACGCGTCTCGTAACGAAAGAGATCGAACGCGGAAACGCGGCATGCGGGCAAAACCGGCAGGCCGTTCGGGTGTACCCGTACGGGTCACCGTTTCGCCACCGCGCGCGAGCGGGACGTCACCGCCCGAAGTCGACACTGATCATGGTCACTCCCCCGCGGCCCATCCCCACACCCCTCACCGTGCCGCCGTCGTGATGTCCTTCCGCGGCAAGCCTCGCCGGATCCCGGACCGTTCGCCGGGACTTCATCGCGGCGTCACCCTCGCCACGCATCCAGGCCGGTGCGCCCGCCCGTCCCGGGAGCCACGGGACTGCCCCGGGAGCCGCGGGCCTGCCCGGGCGCGGCAAGACCGTCGCGCGGCCGGGTGCGGGTCGGTCGCGCGGCGGTCCGGACCGTCAGCAGCCGCAGCCACCTCCGCAACAGCCACCGCCGCCCCCACCGGCGGCCGGGGCCGGGGCCGGCCCGCCACGACCGGTCACAGCGACAGTGGACAGCAGTTTGACGGTGTCGCCGTGGCCTTCGGGACAGGTCGCCGGGTCGGCGGCCTCCCGCATCGGACGGTTGACCTCGAAGGTGGCGCCGCAGGCGCGGCAACGGTACTCATAACGCGGCATCCGACCAGCGTAGGGCCCCTGCCCCGAGAGAGGTAGGCGGAGTTGTCCACAGGGCTTCGGCGGCCTCCCCGACAGTGCTTGCCGGCGGGTAGGGTCTACGCGTGGCGGAGGTCCGGAAGAACCCAGCAGAGCGGCCGGAGTTGCGGCCCGCGGCGCCGCACCAGGGCGGTTCCAGCGCGGCCCCGGGCGAGCCGGCCACGGTCACGCCCGCCGCTCCGGCGGCCACCGGCCCCGGGCCGGCCACGGTCACGCCCGCCGCTCCGGCAGCCACCGGTCCCGAGCCGGCGCAGACGGCCGGCGACAGGACACCAGCCGCGGAGACTCCAGCGGATTCGGCGGCCGCCGGCCCCGCGTCGACGGATTCGCCCGCACCCGGCGGGGTCGACGGGCCGATCGCGCCGACAGACGGCGGCAGTGCCCGGACCGCATCGGATGGCGCCGGGAAGGCCACAGCCGGTCCGAGCGGCTCGGCGGACGCGACCGCCGAGCCGGAGAGCGCGTCGCCCCGGGACACCAAGGCCGAGCCCACCGAGCCGGACAGGCGTGCGGACGAAGCCGCCAAGGCCGGGGACAGCGGCACGGAGAAGGCGCCTGCCACAACGGTCACGGGCTCCGACGGCACGAAGGCCGGACCCACCGAGCCGGGCAAGACCCCGGCCGAAACCACCAAGAGCACCGACGGCGCAAAGGCCGGACCCACCGAGCCGGGCAAGACCCCGGCCGAAACGACCAAGGGCACCGACGGCACCGGTAAAGGGCCGGCCGGGCGGCGGCGGGTTCGGCCGGCGCAAGTCGCCGGTCGGGCGGCTCGGGGCACCGCGGCCTGGGCCAAGGGGCCCAGCGGGCGGGTGGTCCTTCCCGGGCTGGTGCTGGCGGTGCTCGTCGCGCTCGCGGTCACCTCCGGGGCCTATCTCGTGCCGAAGGCGCTCGACGCGGCGCCCGCACCGAGTTCGACCCCGGCGTTCGGGACGACGGACGGGGCTTCGGCGCCGCCCGCCGTCTGGGCCTCGCCAGGGGGCGTGCCGCCCGGGGTGCCGGGGAGCCTGCCACCCAGTTTCCCGGTTCCGGGGCTGTCCACGGGAGTGGGCGGGCTGCCACAGCCCGGCGTCGGCAACACCCGGCCGGCCGACGCGCTGGCCGGATGGGCGTCCCAGATCGGCACCCGGGTCAGCATTCCGGTGGTCGCGGTTCAGGCCTATGTCTACGCCGAGCTGGTCACCGCGCAAACCACCCCCGGCTGCCATCTGAACTGGACGACGCTCGCCGCCATCGGGGAGGTGGAGTCGTCGCACGGCAGTGTCAACGGGGCGGTGCTGGGCGCCGACGGGGTGGCTCTGCCGGCGATCCTCGGGCTGCCGCTGGACGGGCAGGGTGGGCGGCAGTTGATCGCCGACACCGATCAGGGCGTCATGGATCTCGACAAGACCTACGACCGGGCGATGGGGCCGATGCAGTTCATCCCGTCCACCTGGAAGGAGACGGCCGTCGACGCCGACCGGGACGGCGTGGCGAACCCGAACGACATCGACGACGCCAGCCTGACCGCGGCTGTCTACCTCTGCAAGGGCGGTCGCGACATGTCCCGGGGCGAGTCGTGGTGGGACGCGATCCTGTCGTACAACGCGGTGCGGCCCTATGCGGAGAAGGTGTTCCGGGTCGCCGACGACTACGGGCGCCGCAGCAAGGCGTGAGCGCCCCGGCGGCGGCGAACCGGCGAGCCTCACGACGCAGCGTGAGGGCAGCCGTACTTTTGCGTGGTCAGCACTTCCCACAAGGTCTCACAAACGGCACGATGTACCCGTGAGGGTGCGTGAATGGGATCCCCGCTCCGCGTCCACGGCCGAGGTCCGCTCGCTCGTGGAGGCGGTGAACGCGGTTCTGGCGGCTGACCTGCCGGACGATCCACCCTGGCGCGACGTGCAAGTTCGGGATTATCTGGCCGAGACCATGCCGGGCGAACGCCGGATCACCTGGGTGGCCGAAGATGATCGGCTCCCCGAGGGCGAGAGCAAGATCTTCGCGCATGTCAGCATCCTGTTGCTCGGTGACATCGGCGTGCTCGAGGTGCTGGTCCGGCCGGAGCTTCGGCGCCGCGGTCTGGGCCGGCAACTGGTGGCGGTCGCGGCGCGCCGCGCCTACCTGGAGGGCTTCTCCTCGATCGGGGTCGAGGCGATCGGCGGCACCGCGGCCATCCCGTTCTACGAGTCTCTCGGTTTCGAACGGGAGTATGTGGAAACCCGCGGCGTGCTCAATCTGGACGCGGTGGACTGGCTGTCTCTCGGCAGCATGGCCGGCGGGATCAGCCCCGGCTACCGGATCGAGTACCACCCGGGCGGGCCACCGGACCATCTGCTCGACGCCTACGCGCAGGCCAAGGCGGAGGCGCAGCACGATGACGACGACCTGGACCTGGCGCCTCGCTCCTCCGACCCGCAACGGCTTCGCGACTCCATCGAAACGCTTCACAAGCGCGGTCTGAAGCCGTACATCGTGCTGGCCATCCATGAGGCGAGCGGCAGCGTCGCCGGGCTGACCGAGGTGGTCGTGCCGGCACAGCATCCGGAACGCGCCGACCAGTACGACACGATCGTCGTCCGGGAACACCGCGGCTACGGCATCGACCGTGCGATCAAGGCGCGGATGCTGTTCGAGCTGCGGGCCGCCGAGCCGACGCTGCGCCAGGTGCAGACGTGGAACGCGCAGCACAACGAGTCGATGCTCAAGGTCAACGCCGAGCTGGGCTACCAATCCGACCGCGATTGGTACGAATACATCGCCGACGTGACCCAGTTGGTCCAGAGCTTGGAGAAGAGCTGAGCCGACGGGCTCAGGGCTGCCTCAGCTGAGTTGAGGCAACCCCGACACTGCTGGCCAATTGTTCTCCGCTCCGACCACCGGCGGTGACGCCGTCCCATGGACTCAGCGTGTGGCATCGGCCGGCCGCCACACGCAACCACCGCCACGGTCCCCGGCTGGCAGCGCACGCAGGAACGAATCCCCGTCCGGGGAGGCGGGACGCGGATCACGGGCCATCGGTGTTCCGCAGACGTGACACCCGCAACGGGTGTCGTCACACCCACCACGGGTGTCACGTTCTCCGAACACACATCACCCTGCACACCGGCCCTCCGCCCACCGGACGCCATGACGCCGGGAC
>NZ_JBFAMR010000008.1:0-184845 GCF_040656595.1 Actinoplanes sp. NPDC049802 | reverse complement strand
CGACAGGGCGGCAGGACGCCGGGACGACAGGGCGGCAGGACGCCGGGACGACAGGGCGGCAGGACGCCGGGACGACAGGGCGGCAGGACGCCGGGACGACAGGGCGGCAGGACGCCGGGGCGGCGGGGCGGCAGGGCGCACCGTCGGTGCGCTGGGGGGCGCCCGCCCGGCGGGCAGAGGGGGCCGAGCGATCCGGCACGCACGCGGGGCCCTGCGTGGTCGCTCACGAGTGCCACAGCGGTGCTCGGGCGCACCGTCCGGAGTGCTGTGCGCCCCCGCCCGCCCGGCGGGCGTGCAGGCGGGCGGGGCGGGCGATCTGGCCAGCAGGGTCAGCCCTGAAAGCCAGCCAAAGACGATCTCTCACCCGACGGCGCACCACGGCCGCAACCCGGCAGCCGCGTCGCGAGAAAGCCGGACCCAGTGGCCCGTGCGGCGCCAGCCGCCCGGGCCGGATCGTGCGGCGCCAGCCGCCCGATCAGGCTCGGCGGGGCGGTCGTCGTCTCCGGGGACGGGGAACGCCGTACCGGAAATGGTTCTCAGTAGCGGGAGCGCAGCAGCCGGGCGGCCTCGGTGGCCCAGTAGGTGAGGGTGATCTGGGCGCCGGCCCGTTTGATGGAGGTGAGGGATTCGAGGATGACGCGTTCGCGGTCGATCCAGCCGTTGGCGGCGGCGGCCTCGACCATCGCGTATTCACCGGACACCTGGTAGGCGGCCACCGGGACGGTGACGTGGTCGCGGATCGCGGCGATGATGTCCAGGTAGGGCAGGGCGGGCTTGACCATGACGATGTCGGCGCCTTCGGCGATGTCCAGGTCGACTTCGCGCAGGGCTTCGCGGACGTTCGGCGGGTCCTGCTGGTATTGGCGGCGGTCGCCCTGGAGCGTGGATTCGACGGCCTCGCGGAACGGGCCGTAGAAGGCGCCCGCGTACTTCGCCGAGTAGGCGAGGATCGCCACGTCCTGGTGGCCGGCCGCGTCGAGGGCCTTGCGGATGACGCCGATCTGGCCGTCCATCATGCCGGAGGGCCCGACCATGTGGGCACCGGCCTCGGCTTGCGCGACGGCCATGTCGGCGTAGATCGCGAGGGTGGCGTCGTTGTCGACGGAGCCGTCCGCGGCCAGGACACCGCAGTGGCCGTGCGACGTGAACTCGTCCAGGCACAGGTCGCCCATGATGACGGTGCTGTCGCCCAGTTCGGCTTTGAGGTCGCGGAGGCCGACGTTGAGGATGCCGTTCGGGTCGAGGCCTGCCGATCCGGTCTCGTCCTTGTTGGCGTTGTCGGGCACGCCGAAGAGCATGAGTCCGCCGACGCCGGCACTGACCGCCTCGGCGGCCGCTTTGCGCAGCGACTCGCGGCTGTGCTGGACGACACCGGGAAGTGACTTGATAACCCGGGGCTCGGAGAGCCCCTCCTTCAGGAAGAGCGGCAGGACCAGCTCGGACGGGGCGACCCGGGTCTCCTCGACCAAGCGGCGGATCGCGGGTGTGCGCCGCAGGCGGCGCGGGCGGATGTCAGGGAAGGACATCGGGCGCTCCTTGAGAAATGAAGAAGCGCGCCGACTCGATGATCGGCGCGCTTCTCGATGGATCAGCGGAATCGGAGGGCGGTCGGGCCTTGAACCTTGGAGCCGCGGCGCTGCTTCGCCGGCATGGCGGCCAGCTTCTCGCGGAGTTCCAGCGCGTACTCGGCGAGGGCCTCGACGAGGTCCGGCACCGATGCGGTCTGCGGCTGGGTGTCGACTCGCAGGCCGAACTCGACGGCGGTCTCGGCGGTCTTCGGGCCGATCACCGCGACCACGGTCCGGGCGTGCGGCTTGCCGGCGATGCCGACCAGGTTCCGCACCGTCGACGACGAGGTGAAGAGGACCGCGTCGAACCCGCCGGACTTGATCGCGTCGCGGATCTCGGCGGGCGGCGGGGCGGCCCGGACCGTCCGGTACGCGGTCACGTCGTCCACCTCCCAGCCACGCTCGATGAGGCCGGCCGCGAGGGTCTCGGTGGCGATGTCGGCACGCGGCAGCAGCACCCGGCCGACCGGGTCGAGGATTTCGTCGTGCGGCGAGAACTCGGCCAGCAGGCCCTCACTGGACTGCTCGCCGGCCGGGATGAGCTCGGGCTGGATGCCGAAGGCGCGAACCGCGTCGGCGGTGGCCTCACCGATGCAGGCGATCTTCACACCACCGAAGTGGCGGGCGTCGAGGCCGTGCTCGCCGAACTTCTCCCAGACGGCGCGGACCGCGTTGACCGAGGTGAAGATGACCCAGGCGTACCGGCCGTCGACGAGCCCCTTGACGGCGCGCTCCATCTGGGCCGGGGTGCGCGGCGGCTCGACCGCGATGGTCGGCACCTCGCACGGGATGGCGCCGTAGGCACGCAGCCGGGCGGACATGGCGCCGGCCTGCTCCTTGGTACGCGGAACAAGCACCTTCCAGCCGTACAGCGGACGGTTCTCCCACCAGCTGAGGGTGTCGCGCTCGGCCACCTCGGCGCCGACGGTGAGCACGACCCGGCCGGTGAAGCCGAGCGCCGCGGCGACGAAGCTGTCCACGGTCGAGGCGGTGGTGTACTGCGTCTCACCGGTGCCGTCGCCGGTCACCGCGACGGGGACGCCCGGCTCGACTCCGGCGGCGAGCAGGCCGTCGCGAACGGCGGCCAGGTCACCGGCTTCCACCGCGACGGCGAAGGAGCCCTTCTGCGCGGCGCCGGCGAGGGCGTCGAAGTCGAGGGTGGTGACGTCGTCGACGTCGGCGGAGATGCGGACGCCGGGCAGCGGCACACCGGCGTAGGCGGCGACGCCCTCGGCCTGGCCGATGCCGGGGATCACCTCGAAGTGCACCGCGGTACGCGCGACCGCCTGCACCTCCTTGACCACGGCGTCGTGGCCGAACGGGTCACCGGCGACCAGGTGCACGGCGGACAGCCCGGACTTGGCGGCCGACAGCAGCACCTTGGCGACGTCGCCGGGCGCACCCTCGGCGGGGCTGAACTGCGCGTCTTGCTTGGCGTCGGAGCGGATCGCGCTGAGCAGGGATTCGGGCACGCCGCGGTCGTAGACCACCTGGTCGGCATCGGTCAGCGCCGCATACGCGCGGCGGGTCAGCAGCTCCGGGTCGCCGGGTCCGGCGCCGATGAACGCGATGCGTCCGGCTGGCTTACGGGCGGTGCGGGTGGTCATTCTGTGCTCCCCATCAGGGTATCGGCTCCGGCGTCGAGGAGATCGGTGGCAAGCGCCTTGCCGATCTCCGCCGCGCCGGCGGGCGTTCCGGTGCGCGACAGTCGGATGGCTCGGACCCCATCCGGGCTGATCACCGCACCGCGCAGGTAGATCTCGTCACCGTCGTCGCCTTCGGCGATTTCGGCGTGTGCCGCGACCGGGGCGGAGCACCCGGCTTCGAGCGTGGCAAGCATCGACCGCTCCGCCAGCACGGCGGCGCGGGTCGAGGCGTGATCGAGAGCGGTCAGCAGCTCGATCAGGCCGGTGTCGTCGGCCCGGCACTCCACCGCCAGCGCGCCCTGGGCCGGGGCGGGCAGCATGAGCATCGGGTCGAGCGTCTCGGTGATCTCCGCGGACCGGCCGAGCCGTGCCACACCGGCCCGGGCCAGAACGACGGCATCGAGGTCCGCCTCCGGTCCGAGGACCCGGGCGATGCGCGAGTCGACGTTCCCCCGGATCGGCGTGACCTGCAACTCATACCCCAATGCGTGGAGTTGCGCGATACGGCGCACCGCACCGGTGCCGACGGTGGCGCCCGGCGGAAGCTCCGTCAGGGTGAGGCCGTCGCGGGCGATCAGGGCGTCCCGTGGGTCCTCCCGGGGCGGCACGGCGGCGATGTGCAGCCGCGGATGCTCGCCGGTGGGCAGGTCCTTGTACGAGTGGACGGCGAAGTCGATCTCACCGGCGAGCAGCGCGTCACGCAGCGCGGAGACGAAGACGCCGACGCCGAGCTGGGCCACCGGCGCGGAGGACCGGTCGCCGGGGGTGACGATCCGGACCAGTTCGACCGGGCGGCCGGTGGCGGCGGTCAGCGCGTCGGCGACCATCCGTGACTGGGTGAGGGCCAGGGCGCTGCCCCGGGTGCCGAGTCGAAGCGTCACGGTTTCCCCCCGATCTCCGGTACCGCGTTCGCGCTTGTGGCCAGCGGAACGTCCAGGTCGAACAGTTCACGGAGCAGGGCAGCGTACTGGTCGCCGCCGGGTTCGGCGGCGAGCTGGCGGACCCGCACGGTCGGCGAGTGCAGCAGCTGCTGGACGACCCGGTGCAGGGTACGGGAGACGTCGGCGCGCTGCTCCTCGGTGAATTCCGGCCGCCGGGCGATCAGCTTGCGCATCTCGGCGGACACGACCTCCTCGGCACGGGTCCGCAGGGCGGCCACCGTGGGCGCGATCTCGGCGCCGCGCAGCCAGCCGAGGAAGTTGTCCACCTCGGTGGCGACGATCTGCTCGACGGCCAGGGTCTCGGCGGCGGCCGGGTGGGAGCGGCGGCCGGCGGCGAGGCTGTCGATGTCGACGACGGTCAGGCCGGGCAGGCCGGCGGCGTCGGGCGCCACGTCCCGCGGGACGGCCAGGTCGAGGACGATCAGGTCCTTGACGGCCAGCGCCTCCGCGAGGCGGTCGCGGGTGAGGACCGGTTCGGTGGAGGCGGTCGCGGTGATCACGATGTCCACCTCGGCGAGCGAACGGTCCAGCTCGTCGTAGGGGACGGCGACCGCTCCGTACGCCTCGGCGAGCCGGTCCGCGCGGTCGTAGCTGCGGTTGGTGATCCGCAGCGGGCCGACCCCGGCGCGGGTGAGCGTGGCCACCGACAGCGCGCCCATCGCCCCGGCCCCGATGACCAGCGCGGATCGTCCGGCCAGGTTGCCGCCGAGGTGCTCGGCGGCCACGTCGAGGGCGGCTGTCACGACGCTCTGCCCGGCCCGGTCGATGCCGGTCTCGGCGTGCGCCCGCTTGCCGACCCGCAGCGCCTGCTGCATCAGCTCGTGCAGCAGCCGTCCGGCCGAGTCGACCTCGGTGGCCGCGTGGTACGCGTCGCGCAGCTGGCCGAGGATCTGCGCCTCGCCGACGACCATCGAGTCGAGTCCGGAGGACACCCGGAAGGAGTGCCGGACCGCCGCCTCGCCGTAGTGCACGTAGAGGTGGCCGGCGAGCTCGCTGGCCGGGATGCCGGAGTGCTCGGACAGCACGTTGCAGATGTCACCGAGGCCGCCGTGGAAGCCGCTCACCGCCGCGTACACCTCGACACGGTTGCAGGTGGAGACGACGACCGCCTCACCCACGTACGGCTGGGCGACCAGGCGTTGCAGCAGGCCGGGGACGGCCGGCTCGGCGATGGCGAGGCGCTCGAGGACCGCGACGTCTGCCGTGCGGTACGAGGCTCCGATACTCAGCAGGTTCACGAACCGACCGCCTCCTGGTTGTCCGGGCTCGCGGCGGCGGACCGGCCGCCCGGAAGGGCGGTCAGTGACGCCTTGCGGTGCTCGTGGAACGAAAGGATCTGCAGCTCGATGGCGAGATCCACCTTACGGACATCAACGTTGGAAGGCACCGAAAGAACTCCCGGCGCGAAGTTGAGGATGCTTGTCACCCCTGCGGCGACCAGCGCGTCGGCGACCGCCTGCGCGGTGCCGGGCGGGGTGGCTATCACACCGATCGCGATGGACTCCTGCGCCGCGATCTGCTCCAGCTCGTCGATGTGCCGCACGGTGAGGCCGTTGATCTGCTCGCCGACCTTCTTCGGGTCGGCGTCGAAGAGGGCCACCACCCGGAAGCCGCGGCTGGCGAACCCGGCGTATCCGGCCAGGGCGTGTCCCAGGTTGCCGACCCCGACGAGGCAGACCGCCCGGTTCTCGTCGAGGCCGAGGATGTACTCGATCTGGGCGACGAGCAGGGAGACGTCGTAGCCGACTCCACGGGTGCCGTAGGACCCGAGGTGCGACAGGTCCTTGCGGAGCTTGGCGGAGTTGACCCCGGCCGCAGCCGCGAGTCCCTCACTCGATACGGTCTCCGCGCCGGTCTCAGCGAGGTGGTGAAGGGCACGCAGATATTCCGGCAGCCGGGCGATGGTTGCCTCCGGTAGCTCCGGGAAGGCCGGTACGCGACCGGTATCGCCGGGCGTGTTTCCGTGACGCTGCTGACTCATCTGACTCCGTGCCGACGAGGCGGACCTGCGGTGAGCCCTGTCTGTGCGATACCGGTGAAACCCTCGTGGGGTGGCTGTGGTAGCGGGGCTCGTCGGAGACACAGAGTAGGCGCTTGTGAAGGCGTGCACAAATCGCGATCTTGCCGGGACAATTGGACAACATCGACCCGACTGTGTTAGTCGAGCCGACCTGTCGAGTATTACCGCTCGACCCCCACCAGGGCCACCTGACTCAGAGTGACATGGCCATCTTCACCGCATCCACCAGCGTGTCGGCCACCGGACGGCCGCTCTGACGCAACCGGGCCGGGTCGGTGAACCCGCCCGTGTAGAGGACCGCGCGGCCGCCGACCGACTCGGCCGCGTCGGCGTCGTCCAGCGAATCGCCGATCAGCACCACGTCCTCGCCGGCCACCCCGAGCTCCTCCAGATGGGCGGCGAGATGGGCGGCCTTGAACCCGCCACCCATCTCGGCCCGCAGCCCGTCGACGCGGGCGAACAGGCCGGCCAGCCCGTACCCCTCGACGGCCGGGATCAGCTCGCTGTGGAACCACATGGACAGCAGCGACTGGCTGCCCGGCCAGGTCTGGATGGCCGTCATGGCGTCGGCGGCCAACGAGACGTCGGTCAGTCCCAGGCGGTACGCGTCGTGGAAGATCCGGTCCAGGTGGCCGAACTCCTCCGCGCCGACGGCCCGGCCCAGCATCTCGGCGTAGAACTCGGCGACCGGCCGCCGGAAGGCCCGCCGGTGCTCGTCGGCGTCCACGTCGCGGCCGCCGACCGCCGCGAACGCCGTGTTGGTCGACGAAACCACCAGGTGGAGGTCGTCGAGAAGGGTTCCGTTCCAGTCCCAGACCAGGTGCTTTGACGTCACGGGAAGCGAGGCTACAGCCGGGGCTCCCCTGGTTGTCGAGCCAGATCCCGTAACAGGCGCTCCTCCTCGATCCGCCAGTAGCCGTGCTCCCTGCCGTCCAGCAGCAGCACCGGCACCCGGTCGCCGTAGTCGCGCTCCAGCTCGATCGACGAGTCCACGTCGACCTTCGCCCACTGGCCGGGCGCGATCCGGTCCAGTGTCTGCTCGGCCACCTCGCACAGGTGGCAGCCGTCCCGGCTGATCAGGGTGAGTCTCACAGGTCCCTCTTCCGGATCTTCCCGATCGGCGAGCGCGGCAGCTCGGTCACCAGCTCGACGCCGGGCAGCTTGAACCGGGCCAGCCGGCCCGCGCAGTACACCCGCAACTGGTCCGGGCTGGGCGGCGGGTCGCCGGCCGCCACCACGTAGGCGTGCGGGCGCTGCCCGCTCTCCGGGTCGGGCAACCCGACCACTGCCACGGCGGCCACGCCCGGATGCGCCATCAGCACCCGTTCGATCTCGGCCGGGTAGACGTTGAAGCCGTTCACCAGGATCAGCTCACCGATCCGGTCGACCAGGACCAGGTCGCCGTCGCCGTCGGCGTACGCGATGTCGCCGGTGGGCCACCAGCCGTCCGGGTCCGGGCCGTCCCGCCCGTCCGGCCAGTAGCCGGAGAACAGGTTCGGCCCGCGGACCACGATCTCGCCCGGATCCGTGCCGGCCGACTCCGCGACCTCGAGGTCGGCGTCGACCGAGGCGGTGCCGTCATGCCACAACACCAGACCCGAGGGGGTACGCAGCAGCAGCTCGACACCGGGAAGCGGGCGACCGATCGAACCGCTCTTGTCCCGGTCGCTCACCGCCGTGGTGGTCAGCACCGGAGCGGTCTCGGTCAGCCCGTACCCGATCAGGATGGCCCGGCCGGTCAGCGCGCGGAAGCGCGCCGCCACGCTGTCCTCCAACGGCGCCGCGCCGCACACCGCGGTGCGCACGCCGCGCAGCGCCTGCTCCGCGGCGGGCTGCCGGGTCCAGGCCTGGTACATCCCGGGCACACCGACGGTCACGGTCACCCGGTGGCGGACGATCAGCTCCAGCGACTCGGCCGGGTCGAACCGTTCGGCGAGGATCCCGGTGGCCGCGTGGTGCGCCACCGTGCCGAGCCCGGTGTTCAGCCCGTAGGCGTGGAAGAACGGCACGGCCAGCAACACCACGTCGTCCGGCCCGACCACCGGCGGATCGATGCGGTCGAGCTGCTCGTGGTTCGCGGTGAGCGCCGCGTGGGTGAGCATGGCGCCCTTCGGCCGCCCGCTGATGCCCGAGGTGTAGAGCAGAACCGCGAGATCGTCTTTTCCGGGTACGGCGTCCGGCTCGAATTCCCGGGGCCCGTCCGGCAGCGGTCCCTCGACGACCAGGGCGGCTCCGGAGTCGGCGATCGCGAAGTCCCGCTCGTCCGCGGTGTACCCGGGATTGAGCGGCACCACGACCCGCCCGGCCCGCAGCGTCCCGAAATAGGCGGCGGCGAAGTCGACGGTGTTGCCGAGCAGCAGCGCTACCCGGTCACCGGGCGCGGTGCGTGACGTGATCGAGGCGGCGGCCGCGGAGACGCGGCTGTCCAATTCCGCCCACGTGACGACGGTGTCCCCGGCGATCAGCGCGGGCTGGTCTGGACGGCGGCCGGCGGCCTCGGCGACCGGGTCGCGGGCGGGTTCCTCCACGAGGCCCGAGTCTGGCACAAACCGCGCCCGACCGGGATGGTGGACGGCAGGTCCGTCCCGTACGCGGCTTGTTCGGCAAACATCGACCTTGACGATCATTGCCGCCTTCGCACGATTCGCGGCTTTGCGCGTAGCGCACATGGTGTGCGACTCCCCGTGTCCGAACTCGGTGATACTTCCGCACTGTGTAACCAATCCACACCAACGGGTGAGGTCAACCGGCTTTTCAGCGGGTTGCCCCACCCCTTTTGTTGTGAAGTGACCACCCTCATCCCGAGGAGGCCGCTGTGCCCCAGAGAGCACGGAACCGCAGTGAATCCACGTCTGGCGGGACGGATCCACTGTCGCCGCAGGCCCGCCGGGTTGAGGTTGAGGAGGCGCAGTGACTCATGTGTACGCCGAGGACCCGTACCACCGCGATGTCATCGCGGCCCGGCACGCGCTCTCCGAAGGGCTGAACGCCCTGCGCGGGTCGTCGATCGTCAACACGCTCCGCGGCGACAGCCCGAAGCAGACCGGCAGCCGCCGAACGCCGAACGGCCCCCCGGCCGTCGCGGCGCCACCGCACAACGGCAACGGCAAATTCGGCGCCGGCCGGCCCGGCGTCACCCGGCCCCCGGCCCAGTCGACCGGCCAGCACTCCAACACCGGCGAGAGCGAGACCGTCGCCGGTGACCACACCGTCGTCCTCCCGACCCAGAGCACCACCGGGCCACCGACCGAGACCGCGCCACCGAAACATCCGGCGCGGCCCGACCGCGGCGACCCGGCCGCCGAGGTGTGGGCACTGGTCGAGCGCGCCCAGGCCGGCGAGGCCGAGGCGTTCGGGCTGATCTACGACCGGTACGTGGACACCGTCTTCCGGTTCGTCTACTTCCGGGTCGGCAACCGGCAACTCGCCGAGGACCTCACCTCGGACACCTTCCTGCGCGCGCTCAAGCGCATCGGCAGCTTCACGTGGCAGGGCCGCGACCTCGGCGCCTGGCTGGTCACCATCGCCCGGAACCTGGTCGCGGACCACTTCAAGTCCGGCCGCTACCGTCTCGAGGTCACCACCGGCGACGTGCTCGACGCCGACCGCGAGGACCGCGGCCCGGAAGGCAGCCCGGAATCCGCGGTGGTCGACCACATCACCAACGTCGCCCTGCTCACCGCGGTCAAGCAGCTCAACCCGGAACAACAGGAATGCATCGTGCTCCGTTTCCTCCAGGGCTTCTCGGTGGCCGAGACCGCGCAGACCATGGGCAAGAACGAGGGCGCCATCAAAGCCCTCCAGTACCGGGCGGTCCGAGCGCTGAACAGGCTCCTGCCGGACGGGTTCCAATCTTGACCCGGCGCTCTCCGATGTCGATCTCCGATACCCGATGGCACCGCCTGGCACCCGTAACCGGGGCCGCGTGTCGCGCGTTTGTCCGGATGCGACCCGGGACCGTGGACCACGGTCCGGTCGCCGACGCCGGCCCGCAGGCCGGCGAGACAGTCACGAGCGAGGGGAGGTGCCCACGGTGAAGTTCGCATTCCCGAACTCCCGGAGTGCCGAGCGCTTCGCGGAACTGATCGACGACGCCGGCGGCGCCCGTCACCACCACAGCCGTGGCCAGGCCGACGAGGAGCTCCACCGGCTGGTCGCCATCGGCAGCCGGCTCTCCGCGGCCCGGCCCGGCGCACCGGTCGACTCCGAGTTCCGCGTCGGCCTGCGCGCCATGCTGGTCGCCACGGCCGAGCGGGACGGCATCGGCCGGACCGCCGTCGAAGCGGATCCGGATCCGGTCACCGACACCGGCAACGTCCGCCGGATCGGCCGCCGGATACGGGCGCGCGGGGCGATCGTCATCGGTGTGGCCGCCGGAGCGATGGCCGTCTCCGGGATCTCCGCGGCCAGCGAGAGCGCGTCACCCGGCGACGCCCTGTACAGCGTCAAACGGCAGACCGAACGCGCCCAGCTGGCGATCGCCGGATCCGACGTCACCCGGGGGCAGCTGTCCCTGGACTTCGCCCGGACCCGGCTCACCGAAGCGGTCGCCATGCAAGGTGACGAGCCCGAGTTCGCGCTGGTTCTGGACGACATGGACGCCGACACCCGCAAGGGCGTACGGCTGCTGACCACCTCGGCCGTGTCGCAGAAGGACACCGCGCCGCTGGCCACGCTGGACGGTTTCGTCACCGGGCAGCGCCGCTCCTTCACCCCGGTGCTGGAGAAGCTCTCCCCCGCCAACCGGGACCGGGCCTCGGCGTCCCTGGGCCTGCTGGAGGACGTCGCCGACCGGACCACGGACCTGCGGACCGGCCTCGCCTGCGAGAAGGTCACCACGGCCGGATCCGACGCGCTCGGCCCGAAACTGCGCGGCTGCCCGGAGCCCGGCGACGGCGACACCGGCGTCACCTCGCAACAGCCGGGTGGCACCGGCACCGGCAAGACGAACAGCAGGCAACCGGATCAGACCGCCACGCCCAAGCCCAGCAGGAGCGCCGCCACCGGCCCGGGAACCACCGGGCAGAACAAGGCGCCGGGCGCCGGCAGCACGACCACCACGCCCGGGGTGACCCCGACCAGCACCATCGGGATCACGCCGACGCCGACCGGCACCACCGGCCCGGCGGACACCGCGGATCAAAAGGAAGGCGGTGTGCTGGGCAACCTGCTCGGCGACCTCTTCTGAGCACACAGATGGCGAGGGGCGGTGCCGGAACTCAACACTCCGGGGCCGCCCCTCAACCGTCACTATAGGACGGAACGGACGGACCGCTCCAGGAACTTGGCACTCGCCCAGGTCACGGCCCGAACGGGTCCGGGCGCTTCTCCAGCAGCTCGTGCAGGGTCGCCTGGATCGTCTCCCGGACCTGATCGGCCAGGTTGTAGACGACCAGCGGATCGTCCGCGTAATCCCGCAGGTGATCGGTCGGGATCGGCGGGCAGAACTGGATCAGCCACTTGCTCGGCAGCGGCACCATGCCCAGCGGGCCCAGCCACGGGAACGTCGGGGTGACCGGGAAATACGGCAAACCGAGCAGCCGGGCCAGCGGTTTCAGATCGGCCAGGATCGGATAGATCTCCTCGGCGCCGACGATCGCCACCGGGACGATCGGCGTGCCGGTGCGCAGCGCCGCCGACACGAACCCGCCCCGGCCGAACCGCTGCAACTTGTAGCGGTCGGAGAACCGCTTGCCGATGCCCTTGAAACCCTCCGGGAACACGCCGACCAGCTGGCCCGAGTTCATCAGCCGCTCGGCGTCCGGGTTGCAGGCCACCGTGGCGCCGGCCGCGCGAGCCAACTCGCTCATCACCGGCATCCGGAAGACCAGGTCGGCGCCGAGCAGCCGGAGGTGCCGTTTCCGGGGGTGCTTGTCGCGCAGCGCGACGGTCAGCATCAAAGCGTCCAGCGCGACCGTGCCGGAATGGTTGCCCACCACCAGGCCGCTGCCGTCCGCCGGAACGTTCTCGATACCGAACACCTCGGTCCGGAACCACTCCCGGTAGAGGATCCGCATCACCGGGTGGAAGATCGCCTCGGACAGCTCCGGGTCGAACCCGAACTCGTCCACCTCGTACGCCCCGGCCAGACGGCGGCGCAGGAACGCCAGACCGCCGGCCACCCGCTGATCCCACACGTCGAGCGCCTCCTCGACGGCGACCGCGGGCGGCTCGGGCGCCTCCGGGATCGGGCGGCGGCCGTTCACCCGCTGCACGGGCGGCGGCTCGGGCAGGCGGAACTCGGTGTGCCCGGGCAGCATGTCGCGGTACTCGTCCTGGCTCATGTCGTCACCTCCGCTGCGCTCCGGCGCCGCCATGAGTTCAACCCTGAGCTGACCGATTCGCTCGCAAGCTCGCTCATGACGTCACCTCCGCTGCGCTCCGGCGCCGCAACGAGTGTCGAACCGAGCTGGCCGAATCGCTCATTGCCGGTCGCTTCCCGCTTGGGCGGGCTCGGTGGCCGCGGCCCGGACCCGGCGGATGCCGTCCAGGATCGCGTTCTCCGCGGCGGCCAGCCGGTCCGCGGTGAGCGTCGAGCCGGCCGCGTGCGCCTGGATGAAATCCTCGAACGCGGCCAACGTCGTCCGCGGGGTGAAGCCGAACTCGTTGATCAGCCGGGTGGTGTCCACCACCCGACCGTGCACGAAGAGGTCGATCTGGTCCAGCCCGATCTGCTCGACACCCAGATTGCGCAGCAGCGCCGCGCCGGAGGAGAGCGCCGGCTCGGGAACCGGCAGGGAGATCCGGCCGGCCCGGCGGACGGCCTGGGAGAGCATCAGCACGCCGGAACCGGCGACGTTGAAGGTGCCCGGATGGTCCTCGATCACCGAACGGTGCAGGATCTCCAGCGCGTCCTCGACGTGGACGAACTGCAGACGGGCGTCCCGGCCGAGCACGGTGGGCACCACCGGCTGGGCGAAGTAGCGGGTCAGCGACGTCTCGGCGGACGAGCTGATCATCGGGGCGAACCGCAGGACGGTCGCGGCGACGTGGGGGCGCCGACGGCGGAAACCGCGAACGTACCCCTCGATGTCGAGGATGTCGCGGGCATACGCGCCACGGGGCACCGCGCGCGGCTCGGTGTCCTCGGTGAAGACGGCCGGGTCACGGAAGGAGGCGCCGTACGCCGCCGTGGAGGAACGGACCACCAGCTTGCGCAGCCCGGGTGACCCCTGTGCGGCCGCGAGCACCTGCATGGTGCCGATGACGTTCTGTTCCTTCATCGCGGCACGGCCGCCGTGCCGGGAATCGGGCACGCTGGTGATCGCCAGGTGTACGACCGCTTCGGCGCCGAGGTCAGCGATGGCTTCGGTGGCCGCGCGCGCGTCGGCCCGGATCCGCTCCACACCGTCGAGCAGGCCGAGTAGGCCCGCCGGCGGGTCATGCGGATCCAGACCGACGACGCGGTCGATCCTGGGATCTGCGGCGAGGCGGGCGGCCACCCGAGCGCCGAGATATCGGCTGACTCCGGTGACCACGACGACGCTGGGCGGTGAGGTCACCAAGGGTGCACCCTTCGATGCGCGGCCTCGAACAGGCGGCAAGTGCCGTCGGGAGCCGGGCCGTCAGCCCGGCCCGCGGTCACTTGCCGAGACGGCGACGCTGGACGCGGGTCTTGCGCAGCAGCTTGCGGTGCTTCTTCTTCGCCATACGCTTGCGGCGCTTCTTGACCACGGAGCCCATACGAAAAGCCTCTCGAAACACTGATGAATGGAACCGGCAGCACCCGAGGGCGCGACCGGAAGCCGGACTGGAGGGCGCCCGGAGCAGCGACACCGATCCGAGAACCAACCGGTCCAGCGTACCGGCACGTCCCGGCCGGGCCAACACGACCCCGGGGGTCGTCAGGCGCTTTGTGAGAAGGCGCCGCGAAGATACTCGTGTACCGCGTGCTCGGGCACCCGGAACGAGCGGCCGACCCGTACCGCGGTGAGGTCACCACCGTGCACGAGCCGATAGACGGTCATCTTGGAAACGCGCATGAGCGCGGCCACCTCGGCCACCGTCAGGAACCGCACTTCGGCGAGCCGTTCCTCGGTTTGGGCTGGACCCGTCATCTCGTCGCACCGATCCTTTCCCAGGCACGATCCGCCACGGCCGGAGGCTCCCGGACGCCGCGGGGACAACGTGCGTGTCATCAGAACGGTATCGATACGGCTGTGACCAACGCGATACGTTCCGTGAAATGCCCAGAAAAAGTCAAGCCCGACACGCCGGATGTATGGCGGTATCGTCCGCTTGGCCCCGGTTACTTGCGAGATGCCATGGCGCGGACCACGAAACCCACGTTCGCCGGGCGCTCGGCCAGGCGGCGCATCAGGTAGCCGTACCACTGGTCGCCGTAGGGCAGATAGATCCGCACCGTGTTGCCGCCCGCGGCCAGCCGGCCCTGCTCCTCCGGACGGACCCCGTAGAGCAGCTGGAACTCGTACTCCCCGGTGGAGCGGTCGAACCAGCGGGCCCGGTCCTCGGCGATCGCGATGAGCCGCGGGTCGTGGGTCGCCACCATCGGGTAGCCCTCGCCGGACATCAGGATGTTGAGGCAGCGGACGAACGACTTGTCCACGTCCAGCGCCGATTGGAAGGCCACCGACTCGGGCTCCGCGTACGCCCCCTTGCACAGCCGGACCCGCGACCCGGCCGTGGCCAGCTCCCGGCAGTCCCCCTCGGTACGCCGCAGGTGCGCCTGGAGCACCGCCCCGGTCGACGGGAAGTCCCGCCGCAGCTCCACCAGCGTCTCCAGGGTCGCGTCCGTGGTGCTGTGGTCCTCGGCGTCCAGTGTCACCGTGGTGCCCGCCTCGGTCGCCGCCGCACAGATGGCGCGCGCGTGCTCGTACGCCAGCTTCTCGTCGATCCGCTGGCCGAGAGCCGACAGTTTCACGCTGACCTCGGCGGCGGGCGTCAGCCCGGCGCCCCGGAGCCGGGCCAGCACGGCAAGGTACTCGTCGCGGGTGGCCACCGCCTGTTCCACCGTCCGGGTGTCCTCACCCAGATGATCGAGGCTCACGGTGAGGCCGTCGTCGACCAGCTCCCGGCTGACCCGCAGCACGTCGTCGGCGCCGCGACCCGCGACGAAACGTTGCACGACGCCCTTGCTGACGGGAGCGGACTCGACCAGCCGCTCGAGCCGGGCGGAACCGGCCGCGGCGAGAAACAGGGAACGGAGCATGCGCCGAGCGTAACCTTCCCCCCTGTCCCGGATGCGCCGGTGCACCACCGATTCGCACCGATCGGACCCGATGGAGGCAGCACATGCGTGCTGCATCGGCCCCGGTACGGCTACCGTTGTCGGGTGAACTTCGATGCGTACGCTCGGACGGCGATCGACCTCGTCAACGCCGGTCTGGACGACCTCGCCGGGTTGCGTGCCCTGTTCTCCGGCGATCAGGCCTACATGCGCGATCAGGTCGCGGAGAAGGACCTGACCGTGTTCCGGCGTGCCCAGCGCCGGCTGCGGGAGGTCTTCGAGCACGGCACCGCCGGTCAGGACGCCGACGCGGTGCGGGAGCTGAACGGCCTGCTCGAGGCGTACCCGGTGCAGCCACGAATCTCCGGCCACGACGCCGGCGACTGGCACATGCACGTCACCAGCCGCGGCTCCTCGGCGAGCGCGGAGTATCTCGCCGGCGCCGTGTGGGGCCTCGCCGTCTGGCTCTGCGAGTACGGCAGCGCCCGTTTCGGGATCTGCGCCGACGAGCGCTGCGGAAACGTCTATCTGGACACGTCGTCCAACAACTGCCGCCGGTTCTGCTCGGAGCGCTGCGCCACCCGGTCGCACGTGGCAGCGCACCGGGCCCGCAAGCGCGCCGCCACCACCACCTCGCTCACCCCTGCGTGATCGCGGTCTCCGCCGGCGCGAGATGGCGGCGGGCGAATTCCAGCGCCTCGCGGAGGTCGGCCTCGCGGGCCGGGCGGCTCACCGCCTTGCGGGTGTTGATCTCCAGTGCCACCGATCCGGTGAAGCCGCGGCCGGCCAGCGACCGCAGCAGCTCGGCGCACGGCTGATTGCCGCGGCCCGGCACCAGGTGCTCGTCACGGCCCTCGCCGGTGCCGTCGCCGAGATGCACGTGCCGCAGGCCGGCGCCCATCCTCGTGGCCATCTCCATCGCGTCGATCCGGGACGCGGCGCAGTGCGACAGGTCCAGGGTGTACGCGTCGAAGCCGGTCTCGGTCGGGTCCCAGCCGGGGTTGTACGGCACCACCCAGCGGCCGGCCATCTTGACGGGGAACATGTTCTCCACCGCGAAGGTCAGGTCGGAGTGGCGGTCACGGATCTTGGCCAGGCCCTCGGCGAAGTTGCGGGCGTAGTCGCCCTGCCAGCGGAACGGCGGGTGCACCACGACGGTCGGCGCGCCGAGCGTCTCGGCGAGCTGAGCGGCCCGGGTCAGCCGCTCCCACGGGTCGGAGCTCCACACCCGCTGGGTGACCAGCAGGCAGGGCGCGTGGACCGAGAGGACCGGCACCCCGTAGTGGTCGGCGAGCCCCTTGAGGGCGCCGGCGTCCTGGCTGACGGCATCGGTCCACACCATGACCTCGAGACCGTCGTAGCCGACCGTGGCCGCCATCTCGAACGCCGCCGCCGTCGGCTCCGGGAAGACCGAGGAGCTGGAGAGAAGCACGGGTACGCGGGAAGTCACGCTCTTCAGCGTAGCGGCGCGCAACAGGCTCGGATATATCCGCTCTAAACGGTCATGATCCGCCGGTGGGCGTACCCTGAGCCGGATGAGCCGCACGCCGCCCACCCGGGAAGTACCGCTCGACTTCCCTCGGGAATGGATCGAATTCCTCGACCCCGCCGACGAACAACATCTGGTCCGAGCCGACCTGACCTGGCTGCTCTCCCGGTGGACCTGCGTTTTCGGCTCCGCCTGCCGGGGCATCCTGCCCGGCCGCGCCGAGGACGGCTGCTGCTCGCACGGCGCGTTCTTCACCGACGCCGACGACGAGAACCGGGTGAAGGCGGCGGCCGCGAAACTCACCCCGGAGACCTGGCAGCACCACCGGCGCGGGTTCAAGAATTACACCGAGGTGGACACCGTCGACGGAACGAAACCCGCCAGGCGTACGGCGACGCGGTCCGACGACGGGCCGTGCGTCTTCCTGAACGAGGCGGATTTCGCCGGCGGTGGCGGCTGTGCCCTGCACGCCCAGGCCCTGCGGGACGGGGTGCATCCGCTCGCCTACAAGCCGGACGTCTGCTGGCAACTGCCGGTCCGCCGGGAGCAGGACTGGATCACCCGGCCGGACGGGACGAAACTGCTGCAGTCCACTTTGACGGAATTCGACCGGCGCGGGTGGGGTGCGGGCGGGCACGACCTCGCTTGGTGGTGCACCTCGTCGCCGGAGGCCCACGTCGGGACCGAGCCGATGTACGTCACCTACGCCCCCGAGCTGACCGAGCTGATCGGAGCGGCGGCCTACGAGAAGCTGGCCGCCCTCTGCACGGCCCGGATCAGGACCGGCCTGATCGCGGTGCACCCGGCCACCGCCGAGGCGGGAGCCCCTAAGCGGCGAGGCGGCCGTCAGCCCGCCTCGCCACCTCTTTCAGGGGGGTCGGGCGACCGCTCACGGCCGGCCGCCCGATGAATCCCATTGTCTCTCGCCAGCCTGTCATGGGGCAAGTTGCGGCATGCGTACGGGTGAATCAGGGCTCGAACTTGTAGCCCAGCCCCCGCACGGTGACGATGTAGCGCGGCGTGGACGGCTCCGGCTCCACCTTGGAACGGAGCCGCTTCACGTGCACGTCCAGCGTCTTGGTGTCGCCCACGTAGTCGGCGCCCCAGACACGGTCGATCAGCTGACCCCGGGTGAGCACCCGGCCGGCGTTGCGCAGCAGCAGCTCCAGCAGCTCGAACTCCTTCAGCGGCAGCTGCACGCCGGAGCCGTCGACGGTCACCACGTGCCGTTCCACGTCCATCCGGACCGGGCCGGCGGCGAGCGTCGGAGTGCTCACCTCGGCGGCCTCGGCGCCCTGACGGCGCAACACCGCACGGATGCGGGCGACCAGTTCCCGCGGAGAATACGGCTTGGTGACGTAGTCGTCCGCACCGATCTCCAGGCCGACCACCTTGTCGATCTCGCTGTCCCGGGCGGTGACCATGATGATCGGGACAGCCGAGCGTTGCCGCAGTTGGCGGCAGACCTCGGTGCCGGACATCTCCGGCAGCATGAGGTCGAGGAGCACGATGTCGGCCCCGGTCCGGTCGAACTGCGTGAGAGCGGAGGTTCCGGTCGCGGCGACCGAGACCTCGAATCCCTCCTTACGCAGCATGTACGACAGGGCGTCGGAGAACGACTCCTCGTCCTCGACCACGAGCACGCGGGCCAATGAAGTTCCTTCCGTCGTCGGTGGCCGGTATCAGCGCGGTTCTGTGGGTCTCGCGGCGGAGCCGCCTGGAAGACTCAGCGCCCGGCCACACCGGACTCGATCTCAATCGCCGTCGGTGACGACGAGGGGGATTCGGGGGGTCGCGCGGGTAGGCGCAAGGTGAACGTAGAGCCGTCGCCGAGTGAACTGGTCACGTCGACGCGGCCCCCGTGGTTGGTGGCGATGTGCTTGACGATGGCCAGACCCAGACCGGTCCCGCCGGTGGACCTGGATCGCGCCTGGTCGGCGCGGTAGAACCGTTCGAAGACCCGCTCGACGTCCTGCGGGGCTATCCCGATGCCCTGATCCGCGACGTCGATCTCGAGCCAGTCGTCGCGGTGACGCAGCGTGAGCGAGACCTTGGTGTCCTCGCCCGAGTACGCGATCGCGTTCTCCACCAGGTTGGTGACCGCGGTGGCGATCTGGCTGTCGTTACCGTACGCCATGACGCCCTTGGGCCCGTCGTAGGCGATCTCGATGCCCTTGGCCGAGGACGTGGTGCGGGTCCGGTCGATCACCTCGGCGATCACCCAGTCCAGCGAGACCGGCTCGGGGTCGGGCAGCGGCTCGGCGCCCTGGAGCCGGGTGAGTTCGAGCAGCTCGTTCACCAGCCGGCCCATCCGCGCCGACTCGTGGTGGATGCGCTCGGCGAACCGGCGTGCCGCCATCAGGTCCTCGGACTGCGCCTCGGGCGCAGCCTCCGGCAGCTGGGTGGCGTCGAGCAGCGCCTCGGCCAGCAGCTGAAGCGCCCCGATCGGCGTCTTGAGCTCGTGGCTGACGTTGGCCACGAAGTCCCGCCGCACCCGGGCCAGGCGGTGCGACTCGGTCACGTCGGCGGCCTCGACCGCCACGTGCGTCGAATTCAGCGCGACGGCCCGCAGGTGCAGGCCGAGCGGAGCGTGCCCGCCCCCGGCACGGCCCCTCGGAAGATCAAGTTCAACCTCCCGGCGTACGCCGGTGCGCCGCACCTGTCCGGCCAGCGTCCGCAGGATCGGATGAGCCGCGATGGTGCCTGGCGCGCCGCCGGACCGAAGTAGCCCCATGGCCCGCGCCGCGGGGTTGACCAGGACCGGATGGTCCTCCGCGTCGAGCACCACGACACCGACCCGCAGCGAGTCGAGGCTCTTGCGGCCGAGGCCCTTCAGGCCGTGCTTGCCCGCCGGGCGATCGTCGTCCGGTTCGATGTCGGCTCTCCCCTCCGGTGCGCCGGGCCGGGCCGATCCACCCGGCCGGCGAAACCGGGCGAGGGCCAGTCCCGCTCCCACACCGACGGCGAGCGCGGCTGAAACCAGGCCGACGGCGTATTCCCACTCCACGCTGCGATCGTAGGGTCATTGTTTACCTGAGCCACAGGGCCATTACGGCAAATCGGGCGCACGTCGAAGAATGTTCACCACCAAGCCCGGCGTCGTTCACCGGTGTTCATGTTGAGGCAGTCCCGCCGACCTAGCGTGAGCAGCGAACACCGGCCGTCGACCCACCGAAAGAGGACTTGAGAAATGCGCGAGGAGTACCAGGCCGATCTCGTCGAGGTGAGCCGCCTGCTGGTGACGATGGCGGAGTCGGTCCGCGCCGCGCTGCGCAAGGCCACCACGGCTCTGCTGACCGCCGACCTGCAGGCCGCCCAGGCCGTGATGGACCGGGACGCCGAGGTCGACGCCATCTACGAGCAGGTCGAGCTGAAGGTGGCGGACACCATCGCCCGGCAGGCGCCGGTCGCGTCCGACCTCCGGCGGGTCATCACCGCCCTGCACATCGGCGCCGACCTGGAGCGGATGGGCGACCTGGCCGAACACGTGGCGAAGACCGCGGCCCGGCGGCACCCGTCGCCCGCCGTGCCGGCCGAGCTGCGGCCCACCTTCAAGGGCATGGCCGAGGTCGCCGACCAGATGGCCGAGAAGATCACCGCCCTGATCGCCAAGCCGAACGCCGAGGGCGCCGCCCAGCTCGAGAAGGACGACGACGCGATCGACGACCTCGAACGCGCCCTGTTCAAGATCATGCTGGCCGACGACTGGCCCTACGGTGCGGAGACCGCGATCGACGGCGCCCTGCTGGGCCGCTTCTACGAGCGGTACGCCGACCACGCCGTCAACATCGGCGAGCACCTCATCTACCTGGTAACCGGCGAAAGCTGAGCTGGCTGGCTTCGCTTCGCTCCGCGGCAAAACGCCTGGGACCCGGTGACGAGTCAGGCGATTTCCCGCCGCCGCAAACCCCGCGGCGTCGGGAAATCGACTGCCTCGTCACCGGCGGCGTTTTGCGGGTTGCTCCGTGGCTGCGTCCTCGCGCAAATTGAGGGGTTTGCTGGACAGTTCAGTGGCCGGGACGGCACGGGGCGCCCGAACATTGCGGCGGCTGGGGCGGGGTGGGGTGGACATGCTTAGGGCCGGGACGCCACGGGGGTGTCCCGGCCCTTTGTTGTCGGTTGTTACTTCTTGCCCTGGTTGGCGACCGCCTCGGCGGCCTCCTTCGCGGCGACCGGGTCGAGGTAGGTGCCGCCCTTGGTGATCGGGCGGAGGTTCTCGTCCAGGTCGTAGCGCAGCGGGATGCCGGTCGGGATGTTCAGGCCGGCGATCGCCTCGTCGGAGATGTCGTCAAGGTGCTTCACGATCGCGCGCAGCGAGTTGCCGTGCGCCGCGACCAGGACCGTCTTGCCGGCGCGCAGGTCCGGGACGATCGCGTCGTACCAGTAGGGCAGCGCCCGCACCAGCACGTCCTTCAGGCACTCCGCCTTCGGCAGGATCTCCGGGGCGAGGTCGGCGTACCGGGCGTCGCCGTCCTGGGCGAACTCCGAGCCGGGCTCGATCGGGGGCGGGGGCACGTCGTACGACCGGCGCCAGAGCATGAACTGCTCCTCGCCGTACGTCTCAAGGGTCTGCTTCTTGTCCTTGCCCTGCAGGGCGCCGTAGTGGCGCTCGTTGAGCCGCCAGTGGCGCTTGACCGGGATCCAGTGCCGGTCGGTGATGTGCAGGGCGATCTCGCTGGTCCGGATCGCGCGACGAAGAAGGCTGGTGTGCACCACATCGGGCAGCACCCCCTGCTCCTTGAGAAGCTCGCCGCCGCGCTGTGCCTCGGCCTCCCCCTTGGCGTCGAGGTCCACGTCGACCCAGCCGGTGAAGAGGTTCTTGGCGTTCCACTCGCTGTTGCCGTGTCGCAGCAGCACCAGGGTTCCAGTCATGAACACATCTTGCCTTGTGGCGGGCACTCGTGTACGGGCCACCCGGCACGTGTCCCCCACCACACCGAAACTCGGTTGCGCCGAGCCACCGTGTGTAAGGAAATGAATCCTGATCACAGCTTACGGAGGGGCTCTCGTGCAGGGTTGGTTGCGACAGGCCGCGGGCGGGTTGCCGCGGCAGTTCTGGTTCCTGTGGACGGGGACCCTGATCAACCGGCTCGGCGCGTTCGTGGTGCTCTTCCTGAGCATCTACCTGACCGCGGAGCGTGGCTTCAGCCAGAGCCAGGCCGGCCTGGTCCTCGGCCTGTACGGCGTGGGCGGCGCGATCGGCACGATGACCGGCGGTGTGCTGGCCGACCGCTGGGGACGCCGGCCCACCATGCTCGTCACCCAGTTCGGCGCGTCCGCCCTGATGCTCGCGCTCGGGTTCGCCCACTCGTTCGCCCAGATCCTGGTGACGGCGTTCGCCTTGGGACTGTTCGCGGAGGGGGTGCGGCCCGCGTTCAGCGCCATGATGATCGACATCGTTCCGGAGGAGGATCGGGTCCGCGCCTTCTCGCTGAACTACTGGGCGGTCAACCTGGGCTTCGCGCTCTCCGCGGTCTGCGCCGGGCTGGCCACGCAGGCGGACTATCTGCTGCTGTTCGTCGTGGACTCGGCCACCACCCTGGCGACCGCCCTGATCAGTTTGATCTTCCTGGCCGAGACCCGGCCGGCCCGGGTCGCGCCGGCCGGCCCGATGGCGGGGCCGCCCGGCGGGCTCGGCACGGCACTGCGGGACCGGACCTTCCTGGGCTTCGTGTGCCTCAACTTCTGTGTGGTGCTGGTGATCTTCCAGCACCAGTCGACCCTGCCGATCGCGATGCTCGCCGACGGGTTGTCCGCCACGACGTACGGGCTGGTCGTCGCGGTGAACGGGGTGCTCATCGTGCTCGGTCAACTGTTCGTCCCGCGGCTCATCGAGGGCCGGGACGACGCCCGGGTGCTGGCCGTCGGCACGCTTCTCATCGGCGCCGGGTTCGGCCTGGTCGGGCTGGCCGGGACGGCCGTCGTCTACGCGTTGACCGTGGTGGTGTGGACGCTGGGCGAGATGATCCAGTCACCGAGTAACGCGGCCACCGTCGCGGCCCTCTCGCCGGCCCATCTTCGCGGCCGTTACCAGGGGCTGAACTCGCTCTCCTGGCAGGCCGGGCTGGCGCTGGCCCCGATCGCCGGCGGCCTGATCCTGCAGACGGCGGGCGGCGCGGTGCTGTGGGGCGGCTGTTTCGGGCTGTGCGCGCTGGTGTCGGTGGGACAGTGGCTGTCGGCGCCGGGGCGGGCACGGCGGGCGGCTCAACTGCGGGCGCGGCAGTCGGCCGACACGATCAGCGTGTGAGGAAACCGGATCGGGGACGCTTCACCCATATCGTTCTCAGGAAATTCGCAGCACCATTCGGTGGAACATGTGTGAAGAATGTGATCCACCGGAAACAAAGCACCGGCGGCGGCGGACGACACCCATCCCCATAGGCGCCGTCCGCACTAACCGCCGGTCTCGGGTCGCGCCGTCCCCCAACGGCTCATGCCACCCGTCCCCAAACGCCGATCCGCGGCGATCATTGCTGATCGACCCGTTCCCCGAACTAACGGCTCGGCGTCCATCGACCACGCTAGTTGGGGCAGTCAAGCTCGACAACCCGATTTCGTGTCGACCTCTGTTCCGACCGTCACATTCACCAACAACCAACCGATCGGATGATCCGCCAATCACTCGTACGGGTTCTCGCGTTGGAGAAAATCACGAGCTTTACCCTTCCGATGAGGGGTTCACGCCTTGCGATGCGTACGAATCGATCGCGATTCCGATGACAGCGGCCACATTGGACTCGGGAAGCCTGTATAGCACGCCCTTGATGATCAAAAGGCTCAACCGTCCCGTTCCACCAGGTGCTCGAAGGCGCGCAGGTTGGCAGTGGATTCGCCGCGTTTGACCCGCCAATCCCATTCGCGACGGATGGAGGAGCTGAACCCGATCTCCAGCATCGTGTCGAAGGACTCGTCGGCGTAGGTCAGCACCGAGCCGAGCAGCCGGTCCAGCTCGTCCTCGTCGAGGCCCTTCAGCGAGACCCGGCCGGTCAGGTAGACGTCGCCGGCCCCGTCGATCGAGAAGGCGACGCCGTACATCCGGGCGTTGCGGCGCAGCAGCCAGGCCCAGAGCTGCTCGTGGCACTCGTCGGGGCGGCGCATCACGAACGCCTCGATCCGCAGCGAGTGCTCGCCGACGATCAGGTTGCAGGCGGTCTTCAGCTTGTGCGTGCCCGGCAGCGAGACCACATAGGAACGCTCGCCGGTGGACTCCCAGTCCAGCTCACGATCGGTCAGGACACGCTCGATCAGTTCGGTCACCATGCGCAGGACGCCTCCTCGAGTCGCGCTCTGATCAGCGCCCGATGCTCGGTCACCGCGTCACGGTAGACCCGCAGCAGCGTCTCGGCGGTCCGGTCCCAGGAGAACTGGGCCGCGTGCGCCACGGCCCCGAGGGACAGCCGGCGCCGGCGGCGGGGCGCGTCGAGCAGCCGGTCCAGCACCGTCGCCCAGTCGGCCGGGTCGTGCCCGTCGATCAGCACGCCGCTGACCCCGTCGCGTACCGCGGTGACCAGACCGCCGACCGCGGCGGCCACCACCGGGGTGCCGCAGGCCTGCGCCTCCAGGGCGACCAGCCCGAAGGACTCGTTGTACGACGGCACGGCCACCAGGTCCGCGGCCCGGTAGAGGGCGGCCAGATCGGCGCCGGTCTGCGGAGGCAGGAACACCACCGAGTCGGCCACGCCGAGGGAGGCGGCCAGCTCCATCAGCGCGGTGGGCCGGTCCAGACCGCTGCCGCTGGGGCCGCCGCAGATCACCACGGTCACGTCCCGGGAACCGGCGGCACGCATCTCGGCGAGCGCGGCGATCAGCACGTCCGGCGCCTTGAGCGGCTGGATCCGGCCGACGAACGCGACGATCCGGCCGTTCTCCGGCAGACCGAACCGGGCGCGGTCCGAGGCGCCGGGCCGGAACCGCCGCAGATCGACGCCGGGCTGCACGACGTCCACCCGGGCGGGCTCGGCGCCGTAGTGGGTGATCAGATCCTGGGCCTCGAAGTCGGTGTTCGCCACCAGGCGGTCGGACTCGGCGATGACCTGCTCCTCACCGATCACCCGGGCCTTCGGCTCGGGCCGGTCGCCGGCCGCGATGAACCTGTTCTTGACCTTGGCGAGGGTGTGCGCGGTGTGCACGTGCGGCACGCCCCAGCGCTCCCGGGCCAGCCAGCCGACCTGGCCGGAGAGCCAGTAGTGGGAGTGGACCAGGTCGTAGTGGCCCGGTGGGTGCGCCGCCTCGGCCCGCAGCACGCCGTGGGTGAAGGCGCAGAGCTGCGACGGCAGCTCCTCCTTGGACAGCCCTTCGAACGGGCCCGCGTTGATGTGACGGACGTGCACACCGGGTGACATCTCGACGACCGGTGGCAGGTCACGGGCGGTGGCACGGGTGAAGATCTCCACCTCGACATCACGTTCGGCGAGACGCTTGGCGATCTCGACGATGTAGACGTTCATGCCACCCGCGTCCCCCGTGCCCGGTTGCTCCAGGGGTGAGGTGTGCACGGAGAGGGTGGCGATCCGGTGGAGGGCGGGCCATCCACCACCGGCTCGAGGCTGGGCCACGCTGACTCCCATCCGTTACGAATTCGCAAACTTGTTGCGCCAACGTTCCATCTTCCCCATCGGCGGTGGCCGAACCACCACACAGACGACCCGGGGTGATCCAGGTCATGGAGCGCGCGGCCTGTTCCGGGTCATGGACCAGAATCAGGACATGCAGAACATCGCGGTGGTCACGGGGGCGTCGAGCGGGATCGGCGCGGCGACGGCCCGCCGGCTGGCCGGTGAGGGATATCACGTCGTCGCGGCGGCACGTCGCGCCGACCGGCTGGCCGCCCTGGTCAAGGAGATCGGCCCGAACGCGACAGCGGTCGAGTGCGACGTCACCTCGGACGCATCGGTGCAAGCGCTGGCCACGGCGGTGGCCGCCCTCGGCGGGCCGGTCACCCTGCTGGTCAACAACGCCGGCGGCGCCCGCGGGGTGGATCCGGTCGCCTCCGGATCCGTCGACGACTGGCAGTGGATGTACGACGTGAACGTCCTCGGCACACTGCGGATCACCAAGGCGCTGCTCCCCGCCCTCGAGGCGAGCGGCCGCGGCACGATCGTGACGGTCGGGTCCACGGCGGCCTTCACCCCCTACGAGGGCGGTGGCGGTTACGTGGCGGCCAAGCACGCCGAGACCGCCCTGGTCGGGACCCTGCGGCTGGAACTGTGCGGAAGACCGGTCCGGGTGATCGAGATCGACCCGGGCATGGTTCGCACCGACGAGTTCGCGCTCAACCGCTTCGGCGGCGACCAGGACCGGGCCGACTCGGTCTACTCCGGGGTCAAGGAGCCGCTGATCGCCGACGACGTCGCCGACTGCATCGCCTGGGCCGCCACCCGTCCGCAGCACGTCAACGTCGACCGCCTCGTGGTGCGTCCGATCGCCCAGGCCGCCCAGCACAAGGTGCACCGGGAGCCGTAATGCCCAGACCGGTCGGCACGATCACCCGGGGGACCACCAATCCCAACCGGTTACGGCGCGTCGACAACTTCATCGCGTACCGGTGCGGTGGGCTCTTGACCGAAGCGGCGGAGCCGCTGGTCGTCGACCTGGGCTATGGCGCCTCACCGGTGACCGCGGTGGAACTGCGGGGCAGGCTGGCGGTCGCGGTCCGTGCGGACGTCACGGTGGTCGGTCTGGAGATCGATCCGGTACGGGTGAGCGACGCGCAACCCTTCGCCGACCCGCCGGGGCTGGAGTTCCGGCACGGCGGGTTCGAGCTGGCCGGGCTCGCCCCGGTGGTGGTGCGCGCGTTCAACGTGCTGCGGCAGTACACCGAGGACGAGGTGGCGGCCGCCTGGCGGGCGATGACCGCGACCGGCGCGCTGCTGGTCGAGGGCACCTGCGACGAGCTGGGCCGGGTCGCCACCTGGACGGTCGTCGAGGACGGTACGCCGCGGACGCTGACCTTCTCGGCCCGGCTGGCGGCGCTGGAGCATCCGGCGGTCTTCGCGGAGCGGCTGCCGAAGGCGCTGATCCACCACAACGTGCCCGGCCATCCGGTGCACGAGCTGTTGCGCGGGCTGAGCCGGGCCTGGGAGACCGAGGCCACGCCGTTCGGGCCGCGACAGCGCTGGCTGGCCACGGTCCGGCGGCTGCGGGCCGAGGGCCGGCCGGTGCTCGACGGCCCGGCCCGCTGGCGGCTCGGCGAGCTGACCCTGCCCTGGCCCGCCTGAGCGTGGGGACTTCGGGTGCGCTACGCACCCGAAAGCCACACACCCAGCGTGAGGACTTCGGGCACGCTACGCACCCGAAAGCCACACACCCGGCGTGGGGACTTCGGGCACGCTACGCACCCGAAAGCCACACACCCGGCGTGGGGACTTCGGGCACGCTACGCACCCGAAAGCCACACACCCAGCGTGGGGACTTCGGGTGCGCTACGCACCCGAAAGCCACACGGAAGGTTCACTTCTTCAGGGCCTCGCGGACTGCCTCGAGCAGCGGGTCGGCGGTGAACGGCTTCTTCACCAGCACGTCCGCCTCGTCGATCTCTCCCTTGCCGACCGCGATGTCCTTGGGCAGCCCGGAGACGAAGACCACGCCGATGCCGGGGCGCAGGTCACGGATGGTCTTGGCCAGCTCGCCGCCGGAGGCTCCGGGCAGGGTCAGGTCGGTGATCAGCACGTCGATCTCGCTGGGATGCTCCCGGCAGATCGCGATGGCCTCGTCCGGGTCACCGGCCGCCAGCGTCGCGTAGGAGCCGCGCCGTTCCAGCATGCGCCGCATGATGTCGCGCAGATCCTCCTCGTCGTCGACGACCAGGACTGTCGGCCTCTCGGCGACCGGCGCCTCGGACATCGGAGCCTCCTCGGGCTGGGGTCGTTCTCACGCTATCCGCCCCGGGGCCCGGTGTCTGCGAAAACGAGCGCCGCGCGACGCACCGGGGCGTCGCGCGGCGGATCTTCGGTCGTTGCCCCAGGTCAGGCGGCGGTGTTCAGGTAGCCGGTGTGGAGCAGGCGGTTCGGCGAGCCCTTGCCCGGGCCGTGGACCAGGCCGGATCCGGCGTTCGCGACCAGGTCGTCGCGGACCTGGCCGGCCGTCCACGCCGGGTGGGCGCCCAGGACCAGGGCGGCCGCGCCGGCCACGTGCGGCGACGCCATCGAGGTGCCGCTCATCGTCGCTCTGGCGGTGTCGGACGCCTCACCGGCCGACTGGATGTTCACGCCCGGGGCGAAGATGTCCAGGCAGGAGCCGAAGTTGGAGAACGAGGCACGGGCGTCGGCGCTGTCCACCGCGCCGACCGTGATCGCCTCCGGGGTGGCGGCCGGCGAAAGCTTGCAGGCGTTCTTGTTCTCGTTGCCACCGGCAATCGCGTAGGTGACGCCGCGGTCGATGGAGCGCTTGACGGCCGTGTCCAGCGCCCTGCTCAGCGGTCCGCCGAGGCTCATGTTCGCCACCGCCGGGAGCTGGGCGTTCTCGGTGACCCAGTCGACGGCCTCGATGAAGTCGGTGTACGAGCCGGAGCCGTCGCAGTCGAGCACCTTGAGGGCGACCAGCCCGACGTCCTTGGCCACGCCGTAGGTGGCGCCACCGACCGTGCCGGCGACGTGCGTACCGTGGCCGTTGCAGTCGTCGGCGGTCTTGTCGCCGTTGACGAAGTCCCAGCCGTCGCGGGCCCGGCCGCCGAACTCCTTGTGCGAGACACGGACGCCGGTGTCGATCACGTAGGCGGTGACGTTCGCCGCCGACCTGTGGGTGTAGCTCTTCGACAGCGGCAGCGCGCGCTGGTCGATCCGGTCCAGACCCCAGGTGGTCTTGCCGGTCTGGGTGAGCGGTGCGGCGGCGCCGCCCGCGGTGCTGATCTCGGCGTCCTGCTCGACGAACTCGACGGACGGGTCGGCGGCCAGGCGGCGGGCCTGGCCGGCGGTGGCCCGCAGGTGGAAGCCGCGGACCGAGGTGAGGTAGTCGCCCTCGACGCGGCCGCCGTACTCGCGGGCCAGGTCGTGCGCGGCGGCGGCACGGGCGGCTGCCCGGGCGCCGGCTTTCAGGATGACGATGTAGCTGTCCGGGATGGCGCCTTCCACGCCGGCCCCGGAGATGGTTCCCACCGTGGGCGTGGCCGGCGCGGCGGCGGCCGGTCCGGTCATGCCCCAGAGGATCGCGGTGGCGGCGCTCGCGGCAACGGTCAGTCGGACGGCCGGACGGGCGTCGTTACCGAACATATGGTGTGGGTTTCCTCTCGGTCGTCAGCACAGGTCGGTGAAGTTCCGGCCCGGGGGGAATGCCGAAAGCAGCTGAGGGAAAGATTGGCGGGGGGAGAGTGCGTCCCCGGGTTCCTCCGGGTTGCGCCCGGGTTGCGGGGATCAGTGGCGCCGCGATCGGCCGTGTCACACCGCGAACCTCTAAGCCGACCGCTCGGTGGGCCGAACTTCTCGCTGTCAGGACCGCTGCACCGCCACCATGCACCGCTACCGAAGCAAGGAGAGCGATATGACCACTCTGCTGTCGCCCGCGATCGACACCGTCGGCGAGCTGACCGAGCGCTGCGATCGCTGCGGTGCGGCTGCCAAGCTGGAGTTCGTCCTGACCAGCGGTGGGGATCTGGCGTTCTGCGGGCACCACGCCAACCGGCATCGTGCCGATATCAACCGGGTCGCCAGCACGATCCGCGTCGAGGACGGCTTCGAGTGGGCGGGCAAGTAACCGCTCGCCGGGGTAGCCCGCGTTATGCTCTTTCCCTCACGTCTTGGGGGTATTTGTGCATATCGCGGCGCACGGCGTGGGCCGGCTGTCCCAGCTGACAGCCGCATGTGCCGGGGCGGCGGTCGCCGTCTCCGGCGCTCTGCACACGTTCGGCGCGGGCGCCCCGCCGGAGGGCCTGAGCGGCACTCCCGCGGTTGCCCTGATCCCGGCCGGGATCGCTCTCGTGCTTCAGGTGACGCCCGTTCCCGTTCCGGGGGCGGGCCGTTTCCGTGCCGGGGCCGCCGTGCTGCTCGCGCTGGCCGCCGCCGGGGTGGGAGCCGCCACCCTGGGCGGGGATCCGGCCGCTGGCGTCGCCACCGCGCTCACCGGGCTGGCGCTCGCCTGCCTCGATCTGCGCGTGCCCCGCCGTACCGGTGGGACCGCCTTCCGGGTCGCCGACCCGCTGCTGCTGGGTGCCGCGATCATCGCGCTGGTCGCCCTGGTCCCCCGGCTGGTCGAACCGGCCGGCCTACCCGGCACGATGCCGGCCCATCTGGCCGTGTCCCTGCTCGTGCTGGCCGTCGGCGCCATCCTGGCCCGCCCCGAGACCGGGCCGCCGCCCACCCCGGCGGACTCCGGGACGCGCGCCGCCGTACGCCGGACGGCCCCCGTCCTGATCGCCGTGCCCGTCGTCGCGGCGCTGGTCAGCGTCTTCGTGGCGGGCGCCGGCACGGGCCGCGCCGCCGCCGCGGTGAGCATCGTCGTGATCCTCGCGGCGCTGGCGCTGCCGGCCCTGCTCGCCTACCTGGTGCGCACCCTCGGCGACACCGGCCGGCAGCGCCGTGATCCGGTGGACGACCCGCGCGAACGGCAGGACTTCGCGCAGACGCTGCTCCAGTCGATGAACGAGGCCGTCATGGTGCTCGACGCCAACTACCGGGTGATCGACGTGAACCGGCGCTGGCGGGAACTCACCGGACACGACACCGTCCCCGAGTCGCCGCCGCCGCTGCCGCCGCCCGGCGCCGGCGGCGACTGGCTGCTCCCCCGCGCCGACGGGACCGACGTCCCGGTGCTCGCCACCATGGCGGCCATCCCCGACGCGGCCGGCGCCACCCGGGGCTACGTGGCCACCTACGTCGACATCGCCGAGCGCAAACAGGCCGAGGAGAAGCTCACCCGGCACGCCGCCGACCTGGAACGCGGCAACGCCGAACTGGCCGCGGCCCTGGCTTTCAAGAACGACCTCACCTCGATGCTGACCCACGACGTGGCGCAGCCGATCAGCTCCATCGCGAGCCTCGCCGAACTGCTCTGCGCCGACTGGGCGGACCTGCCGGACGACATCCGGCTGGAGCTGGCCACCAAGATCGACAAGAACACCCGGCGGCTCATCAAGATGATGAACGACCTGCAACTGCTGTTCCGGCTGGACACCGGCGCGGTCACCGCCCGCCGGGTGCCGGTGCCGCTGCTCGAGGTGGTCGAGGCGGTCAGCACGACGGTGGCCGGCTCCGGCGGCGACGTGGAGATCGCCATCGACGAGGACCTGGCCGCGCTCGCCGATCGTGGGCACCTCACCGTCGTCGTGGAGAACCTGCTGAAGAACGCGCTCACCCACGGGGCGCCGCCGATCCACATCCGGGCCGAGCCGGAGCCCGGCGGGACCGTACGCCTGAGCGTGCAGGACAGTGGCGCGGGCATCCCGGAGGACCTGGTGCCCAACCTGTTCGGCCGGTTCATCCGGGGTGCCGGGCTGGGGCTGTTCATCGTCCGGCACCTGGTCGAGGCGAACGGCGGGTCGGTCCGCTACGAGCACGCCCAGCCCCGTGGCGCCCGCCTGCTCGTCACTCTGGAGGCGGCGCCGGCGCTCTAGGCGTACCGGGAAAGGAAGAGGCCCGGAGACGCTCAGCGTCTCCGGGCCGCTCAGGTCTCCGATTCCTCAACCGCGTTCCTCTTCGTTGATCATGCCGTTGCCCCACACGTCCGAGTGCCCGGTGCGGCCACCCATCCGGGCGGATCCGGCGCCGCCCTCGCTCTCGCGCGGCGTGCGAAGGCCCGACGGGCTGTCGATGTCCGCCGAGGTCGCCGCGTTGTGCAGGGGGTTGTCGGTGAGGCCGGTGCCGGTCGGGTCGGCGTTGCCCATGTCCGCGGCCCCGGTGTCCCAGCCGGCGCCGGGCTTCGCGGTGGGCGTGGCGGCGTTCCGGTTGCGGATCCGGGCGGCGACCGAGGCCGGCGAGGCCGGGTCGGCGCTGACGCCGGGCAGCAGCGTGTGGGAGCTGCCGGTCATCCGTTTGGAGGAGGCGCCGTGCGGGATCGGGCGGCCGCCGAGCACGCCGCTCTCGACCAGGCCCTTGAAGGTGGTGAGGTCGGCCTTGAGCCGCCGGTTCAGCGACTCCTGCCCGTGCCGGTCGCTGGGCATGAGGAAGGCGATGTCGGCCTCCAACTGGGCGACGATCTGCGTCTTGGTCTCCCCCATGGGGCGCAGCGTGATGGTCTCGGCGAGCAACGGGCCTTCCATGGTGGACCAGGAGACCCGCTCGTCCGGGGACCGTTCGATGATCTGGGCGTCGAACTCACGTCGTTTCCCGTCGACGTCCATGATCCAATGGGTTTGGTCGACGCCGGTCGAGGTCACCTGCCGCACGCCGGTCATGAAGCGCGGGTAGTTCTCGAACGCCGCGAGCTGCTCATACACCGTGTGAACCGGTGCGCTCACCTCGATAGCCTGCTGAACCATGCTCATCGCGACTCTCCCATGCTGAAGTGCTGGCATCACAGAGAGTACGGAGACGAGTGCGAGTCGTGTTCTATTTCGCTGCTTTGGATCAGACCCTGCGCAAGTACTGCCACCGGCCGACCTCGACCGCGTATCGGGCGTCACTCGCGGGGACGACGAGGACCGCCGCATCCAGCAGCATCTGCACCACCCGCGGAGACGGGCTGCGCCAGGCCTCGCTGACCTCCACCAGGGCGCCGGTGGTCCGGCACGCCGACGCCAGCTCGGCGATCAGCGCGGGCGTCACCGCGGAATCGTCGACGCCGGCCTGACCCAGCAGCGCCAGCGGGCGGGCCAGCTGCGCCGGAACGTACCGGGAGGCCCGCTCCAGGCCCTTCACGGTCGCCGCCACCAGCAGGCCGGCCACCTGGTCGCGGGTCAGCACGCCCGCGTCCAGCCGGGCCCGGATCTCCCGCGGGCCGAGCAGTTCGCTGCCGACCGGCAGGGCCGAGACCGCCACCGACAGCGCGTCCAGCGGGGCCAGGTCGGCCGGCAGGCCCAGCCAGCCGTCCGGGCGCACCACCTCCACCTCGGCGGCGACCCGCAAGGTCATCTCGGTGCGGTGCCGGGCGCGGCGCACCGCGTCGGCGTACGCCGGGAGCCAGGTGGTGTCCGGGCCGGCCTGGTCGGCGAAGGTGAGCGCGGTGAGACCGGCACGGTCGGCCGCCGAGACCACCACGCCCACCGCGTCCCGGCCGGCCGCGAACCCGGTGTGCACGTGCGCGTCCACCGCCAGGTCCAGGGCGCAGGCCGTGCCGACCGCACCGCCTCCGATGACTGATTCGCGCTCTGCGCCCACGCTCGCTCCCCGGCTGTCCGGGCGGGCCTCTCCCGCCGAGGATGAGCATGCGGGCCGGATGTTGTCTCCGGGGTCAGTGGCCGGTGCAGGTCAGGTGCCGCTGAAACGGCGAAGGGCGCCCTTTCCGGGCGCCCTCCGTGATCTCACTCGTTCTTCTCGAACATCTTGGCGAGCGCGTGGACCGCGTCCTCGGTGGGTGAGGCGGCCGCCCGGTTCGCCTCCTGAAGCTCGCGGTAGACCTCCTCACGGTGCACCTGCACGTCCCGGGGTGCCTGGATGCCCAGCCGGATGACGTCGCCGCGGGCCTCGAGGACCGTGATGACGATGTCGTCGCCGATCATCACGCTCTCCCCGGCCCTCCGGGTCAGCACAAGCATCGGTGCCCTCCTCCGTCCATGGAACGGACAGCATGACAAAGGCGCGGCCGCGAGGGAACGCGACCGCGCCTGCGCCTTCGAGGTTCAGAAGTGCCGATTCATGATCGCCCGGACCGGGTAGCCGGAGCCGGAGAGGACCACCTGCATGGCCCGCATGCTGTCGCGGTCCACCACGATCGGGGCCAGCAGGTTCGCCGTCGTCTCGTTCTCGCTCGCGGTGATGACCGTGAGGAGCAGGAGCCGGTCCGGGTCCTTCGTGTTCAGGGCGGCGAACACTCCGTTCTCGATCTCCGGCGCGTAGTCCGGGAAGAACGGCTCCGGCGGCGCCACCAGGAATCGGAGCTCCGGGTCCTCGATGGACGTGAACGCGTAGAGCAGGCCATCGTCGTTGAGGCGCACCAGACAGAACTCCCGGTGCGCCGGGAAACCCGGCATGGGCACCGCCATCGTGATGGTCGGCAGCCCCAGCGACGGGTCGGTCATGGTGGCCTCAATCGGACGGGATGCGGTGCGAGTAGTCATGGTCACCTCAGGAAATCGATGAGCGAGGGCTGGATCACCTTGGCCGTGGCGGCCAGGGCGGCCTGATACGAGGTCTGCTGGAGCTGCAATTCCATGATCGCCTTGGGCAGGTCGACATCCTCGATATCGGACAGCTGCGACGACACAGACATCAAGCGATCCTCAGCGGACTGCTTCATCTGTTCAACCCGATTGTATCGGGCACCTACGTCCGAAAGGGTTGAGTTCAGGATTTCAGTAGCTTTATCGAGATTTGAGAGCCCAGCGTTGATGCCCTCGGCATTGCCGTCACGCATGGCCGCGGCGAGGGAGTCGAGAACCCGGAACAACTGGGCCTCGTTAGGAACGGTGCTGCCGTTGACGGTCACCTCTTCGGGGCCGAAGACCTCCGGCCCCCGCACGTCGACCCGGATCTTGGCGTTCGGCCCGATGGCACGCAACGTCTGGCCGGCGTTCTCGCCGGCGTATTCGCCCGCGGTGGTGTAGGCCGTGCTGTCCGGAGTGGACCCGCCGAACACCGGCCGGTCCAGGTACTTGGTGTTCGCGTACTGGACCAGCAGGCCTTTGATCTCTTCGACCTGTTCGGCCCGGGCCCGGTTGGCCTGCGGCGTGCTGCCGCCGCCGGCGTTCGCCGCCTCCAGGGTCAGGGTCCGCACCCGCTGCAGACTGTCGGACACGCTTCGAAGGCTGTCCTGCACCGTACCGAGCCGGCCGATCGCGTCGTCGGCGTTGGCCGAGTACTTCTTGTTCGCGCGCACCTCGCCGCGCAACTGCAACGCGGTGACCGTGCCCGTCGGCGAATCCGACGGGCGCCGCAACTGTTTGCCGCTGGAGATCTGGTCCTGCGCGGACTGCGTCCGGCTCAGGTTTCGCTGCAGGCTGGCTATCGTCCGGGTACGGACACTGCTCTCGGTGACACGTGGGCTGCTGCTCATGACCGCCGTCCTCCTTACCCTTACCTGCCGACCAGGCCGGTACGGTTGATCAACTGGTCGAGCATCGAATCGATGGTGGTCAGCACCCGGGACGCGGCCTCGTACCCCCGCTGGTAGGTCAGCAGGTTGGTCATCTCCTCGTCGAGGTTGACCCCGGACTCGGCGTCCCGGGAGGCGTCGACCTGATCGGTCACCGCGTTCTGGATGTCCCGGCGGCGGATCGCCGACTGCGCCGACACCCCGAGCTCGCCGATCAGCGCCCGGTACTCGGCGTCCGCCCCGTCCTGTGCGTCGTCCAGTTCGGAGAGTGCGAACGCCAGGTCGCCGTCCAGGATCCGGGCCCCGCTGCTCTGCGGCGCGGTCGGGTTTCCGGACGAGACCGCGACCTTGTCCACGTCGTCGAGCAGGTCCTTGTTGACGGCGATGTTCGACGCGTTGATGGTCGAGTCCGTCTGCGGGACGGCGCTGCCGTCGACGAAGAACTGCAGGCCGCTGCTGCCGTCCAGCCCGTACGCGCTCTCGTGCAGGCTGTTGACGTCCCGGGCCAGGTAGGTGGCGATGGTGTCGAGCCGGTTCGAGATCGTCTTCAGGATGCCGTTCTTGCCCAGCGTCTCCAGTTGGGCGCCCATCGTGCCGCCGGCGTGGACCACGCCGTCGTTGTCCGACCATTGGAGGGTCACGTCGAGCAGCGGCAGATCCTCGAGCCGGGTCGCGGCCGGCTGCTTGATCTCGATCTCGCGGACGTTGTACTCGCTGACCAGCTGGGCGCTTCCGATGTAGACGCTGATCGCGCCGTTCGGCAGGTCGGTCGCGGTGGCGCCGACCATCTCGGAGAGCTTCAGGATCTGCCGGCCGCGCTGGTCCATCAGCTCGTTGGCCTGGAGGCCGGCCTCGTGGGCGACCACGATCTCCTGGTTCAGCTTGGCGATCGAACGGGCCGCCGCGTTCACGTCGCCGACGTAGGTGTCCAGTCCACCGCGGGTCGAGGTGTACTGGCTGTTCAGCGCGGCCGCCGCGTCGTTGAGCGAGGCCGCGACGGTGGTCGCCTGTTCCAGCAGCGCCGACTTCGGCGCCTTCATCGTGGGATTGGCGCCGACGTCGTTCCAGCCGTCCCACATGTCCTGGAGGCGGGCCTGCAACGCGGTGTCGCTCGGCTCGCCGAAGACGTCCTCGACCAGGTTGTACACCCCGGCCCGCTCGTTGTGGAACGCCGAGTTCGCGTGCTCGGTGTAGCTGCGCTGGTCCAGGGCCGTGTTGCGGAGCCGCTCGACCGAGGAGACGGTGACGCCACCGCCGATCGCGTCCGTGGTGGCGTAGACGCCCGGCACCAGATTGGCGTTCTGCGCGTGCATCACCACACGTTGCCGGGTGTATCCCTCGGTGTTCGCGTTCGCAATGTTCTGGCCGGTGACGTCCAAACCGCGGCGCTGCGCGTACAGCGAGGTGAGCGCCGTGTTGAGTCCGCTGAAAGTGCTGCCCATCAGATCGCCTCATCAACCAGGGTGGGGCGCCGCACGGCGCCGCTGACGGTCTGGCCCTGCGGCCCGTACGTTTCCACAGTCTCGGCGAACGCGAGCATGGTTTCGCGAGCGGCGCGCTGCCCGGCCGTGAGCAGGTCACGGTTGACGTCGGCCAGGGCCCTGATCTCCGACGTCAGCAGCAGGAATGCCTTGCGGTGCTGGTGCAGCAGGTCCGACCAGGGGTCGGGCGCCGCGTCGGCGAGCTCGCCGAGCGATGCGTCCGGCGACAGGCCGAGCTCCACGGCGACCTCCTGCGCGTAGGCCGCCCGGATCACCTCGGTCTGCCGGATCTGGTCGAGCACGACCTCCACCTCACGGGTGGCGTGGCTGAGCCATCGGGACCGGTTGGACGCGAGGAGCAACTGCTCCTCCTCAAGCTTGAACAACAGCATCTCCAGCAGCTCACGTGAGCGCCAGAGGACACTGGCCAGGTCGGTCAGGCTCACCCGGTCCTCCGTCGTTTGGCTGGTCGGGCTCGCCCCCTCGACGGACCCGCTCATTCGGACAGGTCGGCACATCACCCGTGCCGCTGAGCGGTTTCCCCCGATCGGCACTTCTCCGGTTCGCCCGAAAAGCCGGAAAATTTTTCGGAGAATCCTCATGGCCTCTCGGCGATCCGCCGAAGGGATGTGACGTAACACCACGGCTCATGGACGGGCCGGCACAGACCCCAGTCAAGGAGGAATTCACCAATGGGTCTTCGCATCAATCAGAACATCGCCGCGCAGAACGCCTACCGGAACCTGTCGGTGACCGACAACCAGATGTCGAAGTCGCTGGAGAAGCTCTCCAGCGGTTACCGCATCAACCGGGCGTCGGACGACGCGGCCGGGCTCTCGATCTCCGAGGGCCTGCGGGCGCAGACCGGTGGCCTCAAGGTCGCCGTCCGCAACGCGCAGGACGCGATCAGCGTCGTGCAGACCGCTGAGGGTGCCCTCAACGAGGTCACCGGCATGCTGCAGCGTATGCGCGACCTGTCGGTCCAGGCCAACAACGCGTCTCTCGACGACGAGGCGAAGCAGGCCGCGAACGGCGAGTTCCAGCAGCTCGCCGCCGAGATCGACCGGATCGGCGAGACCACCTCGTTCGGTAAGTCGAAGCTGCTCGACGGCTCGTTCGGCAACACGAACCGCCTGGTGTCCAGCGGCACGGCGATCACCTCCGTGCCCGCGACCGCGGACCTCACCCTCACCAGCATCAACGGAACCGCTGTCCCGAACAGCCCGGTCACGATCACTCCCGTCTCGCTCGACGACGCCGACGGGAACCGTCTCAGCGCGCAGGCGGCCGCGGCCAAGGTGCAGGAAGCCCTGGCAACGGCGCTGAAGGCGGCCGGGCACACCGGTGACGAGATCCAGGTGACCGCTGAGGTCGACTCGACCGGCACGATCGTCTTCGCGGCGTCCGGCGCGGACGAGTTCGACATCGCGTCCACCGCGCTGGGCCTCGCGGGCGGCGGCTCGACGGCCGTCACCACGCCGACGACCCCGGGCGCGTTCCAGATCGGCGCCAACGCGGGCGAGACCCTGACCGTCGGCATCAAGAAGGTCGACTCCCAGACACTGGGTCTCAACAACCTGGACCTGACCCGGCGGGCCACGCCGACCGTCGAGTCCGGCGCGAACGAGGCGATGAAGGCGCTCGACGTCGCCATCCAGTCGGTCTCCGACACCCGGGCCCGGCTGGGTGCTCACCAGAACCGCTTCGAGCACACCATCAACAACCTCAACGTGGCGGTCGAGAACCTCTCCGCCTCCGAGTCCCGGATCCGTGACACCGACATGGCGCAGGAGATGGTGCAGTTCACCCGCAGCCAGATCCTCACCCAGGCCGGCACCTCCATGCTCTCGCAGGCCAACCAGGCCTCGCAGAACGTGCTGTCGCTGCTCCGCTGACGCTGACACCGGCCGGCAACCGGACGGCCACCGGCCACAACTGAATCTCATCCGCGAACGACCGAACAGGTGGGGGTAGCCGGCAAGCCCAGCCGGCTACCCCCACTCCGCAATCGTCCTCGGTACGAAAGCAGGTTTCCGTGACCAGTTCTGTTGACGGCCTCGTCTCCGGCCTCAGCACCTCCTCGATGATCACTCAGCTGATGAAGGTCGAGGCGGCCCCGCAAACCAAACTCAAGACCAAGGTCGAGACCGCGGAGACCGCGATCGCGTCCTACCTGTCCGTCAACGCGAAGATCAAGGCGGTGCGGTCGGCCGCCGAGTCGATGTCCTCACTCCCCTCGTGGCGGTCCCTGAAGGCGACGTCCAGCTCGGCGAACGTCACCGCCACGGCGGTCGGCGGCGTCAGCGGCATGGCCGGCAGCCTCAAGTTCGACGTCAGCTCGGTCGCCCGGGCCCAGTCCTCGGTGCTCGAAATCAGTGACACCAAGGCGGAGCAGGCCTTCCCGGCGTCCGTCACGATCCAGCCGGGCACGTGGAGCCCGGACGCGGACAACGACGGCGTCGACGAGTTCACGCCGGTCGGCAACCCGGTGGTCGTGACCATCGAGGAGCCGCGAACCGCCGCGAAGCTCACGTCGGCGGTCAACTCGGCGGTCAACGCCGATGGCGTGAACCTCGGCATCCGCGCCTACACCGTCTCCACCACCGGTGACGAGGGCGTCCTGCAGTTCACCGGGATGAAGACCGGCGCCGCCAACGGTTTCCAGATCAGCGGACTGGAGGGCTACGGCAAGAACGGCACCGACCCGAAGACGGCGTCCGCCAAGGACGCGGTGCTCACGGTGAACCCGCTGAGCACGTCCGAGTACAAGGTCACCAGCAGCACCAACACGTTCAGCGCGCTCATGCCCGGTGTGACCCTCTCGGTCACCAAGGAGGAGCCGGGGGTCACGGTCGACGCCACCGCGGACACCGCCGCGATCTCCGCCAAGTTCCAGGCCCTGGTGGACGCGGCCAACGCCGCCCTCGCCGAGATCAAGACGCAGACGGCGTACGACCCGGAGACCAGGAAGGGGTCTCCGCTGACCGGCGACTTCACCATCCGGCAGATGAACCAGGCCGTGCTGAGCATGGTCAGCAACGGTCTGACATACACCAAGACGCTGCCCACGGACGCGGACAACGACGGCGAGAAGGACACCGCCACGGTCGAGTTCGGGTCGCTCAGCCAGTTCGGCATCGGGTTGGACCGGGACGGTCTGCTCACCTTCAACGCCAACGAGTTCAACAAGTCGTACGCCGATGACCCGGGCAAGACGCAGGAGGCTGCCATGGCCTTCGGCAGCCAGTTCAGGAGTCTCGCGGACAAGCAGATGAAGACGGTGACCGGCGTGGTCACCGGCCGGAAGAGCGAGATCTCCTCACTCACCGAGCAGATCGACAACTGGGATGTGCGGCTGATCGCCCGCAAGGCCGCGCTTCAGCGCCAGTACGCCGCCCTGGAGACCGCGCTCGGCAACATGCAGAACCAGTCGAGCTGGCTCTCCGGACAGCTGTCGGGTCTGAGCTGACGACCCGTACCGCACTTCAGCCGACCGCCACCGACCGAGGGACTTCCATGAGCGCACCCAACCTTCGCGACCGCTACCTCCAGGACTCGATCAACACCGCTTCGCCGGCGAAGCTGCTGATCATGCTGTACGACCGGCTGATCCTCGATCTCATGCACGGCGAGGAGGCGATCCGCCACGGCGACCGTCAGCTGGCGAACGAGCGGATCTCGCACGCTCAGGAGATCGTCCTGGAGCTGCGCACCACGCTCGACATGGAGACCTGGGACGGCGCGCCCGGCCTGGCAGGCCTGTACGGTTTCGTGCTCACCGAGCTGATCGGGGCGAACATCAAGCAGGACGCCGACCGGGTGGCGAGTTGCCGGTCCCTGCTGGAGCCGCTGCGTGACGCGTGGCGCGAGGCCGCGACGGCGTCGACATGAACACCGTGGTGGCGCCGGACTGGCGCGAGGCCTGGACGGCGGCGCTCGACGACCTGGAGCTGGACGTCGCGGCGGTGGAGGCGATGCTGCTCGACGAGCGGCGGATCGCCGAGACACCGCCGTCGAACGTGTGGCGGCCGCCGACCGAGCTGGGCGCCCTGCCGCTGGAGCTGCGGCCACGAGCCGACGAGATCCTCACCCGGCAGCTGGCCGCGGCCGAGGAGATCGCCCGGCGGCTCACCGCGAACCGTCAGCAGATGGCGATGACCTCCCGGATCGAGACCGGTGAGGCGGTAAAACGCCCTGTATATCTCGATTGCGCCATGTGATCCGCTTTCCGAGACGGTCCCGGTCCCCGCACGGGGGTCCGGGACCTTTTCGTGTGCAACCTCGCGGCAACCGGTTGGGACTCAGCGGATCGGCGAGGTCGCCGAAGTGCAGGGTACGAGCACGGATCGCTCAACGAGGAAAGCCAAGGATCGGCGACTGAACGGATCGACTAGGGAGACACCTTGTTCGACGACCGCTCTTCGTCCGCGCTGCGGGTGGCCATCGGTGGCCTGGCCGCGCGCCAGCAGGCCATCGCCAACAACATCGCCAACATCGAGACCCCCGGCTACCGGGCCCGTAAGGTCAAGTTCGAGGAGGCGCTGCAGAGCGCCGTCGCCCGCGGCGCTTCGCCCGCCGGGGTGACCCCGAGTGTGCTGACGTCGCTGGAGCCGACCCGGCTCAACGGCAACAACGTCAACCTCGATCACGAGACGCTGCAGCACATCGACACCACGATGCGCTACAACCTCGCGATCCGGGCGCTTGACGGCAAGTACAACTCGCTGCGCGAAGCCATCAAGGGGGCCTGACGATGAGCACCTTCAACGCGATCGGCATCGCCGGCAGCGGAGTCACGGTCTACCGCAAGTGGCTCGACGCGGTGGCGGACAACCTCGCCAACATCAACACCACCACGCGTACGTCCGAGAACGCCTTCCAGGCCCGGTACGTCGCGGCCCGCGCCGCGCAGGACGGCAACGGGGCCGAGGTCGCCGGCATCCGGTACGGCAACGCCGAGGGGATCCTGGCCTACGAGCCGGAGAGCCCGCTCGCCGACGCCGAGGGCTACGTCCGCCGGCCGGACATCGACATGGGCGACCAGATGGCGCAGCTCATGATGGCCCAGCGTTCCTACCAGGCCAACCTCGCGGTCGTCGACCGCGCACGTGAGTCGTACGCCGCCGCGATCAACCTCGGGAAGTGATGAAACGTGACCTCACCGATCAATCCCATCGGCGGCTTCTCACCCGTCGGCGGCGTCAGCGGTCTCGGCCTCAGCGGCATCGCCGGCTTCACCGAGAAGGCCGAGACGACCGCCGCCGCCCAGGGGCCGAACGCCGACTTCGCCGGCATGCTCGCCAAGGGCATCGAGAACCTCCAGGCGTCCCAGACCAAAGCCGCCGACCTCGCCGTGCAGGTGGCCGACGGCCGCCTCCAGGACCCGGCGCAGTACACGATGGCCGCCACCGAGGCATCCCTCGGACTGCAGCTGACCATGGCCGTCCGTAACAAGGCCGTCGAGGCCTTCCAGGAGATCATGAGGATGCAGGCCTGATATGACCGATCGCCTTCCCGCTCCGGTTCGCCGCGTCACGGACACCTTCAAGTCCTTCACACCCGGACAGAAGGCTGTCACGATCTTCGCGGTTCTCGCCCTGATCGTCGGTGGCTACTTCTTCGCCACCTGGGCGGCCAAGCCGTCGTACCAGATCCTGTTCAACAACCTGTCGACCAAGGACGCGAGCGCGATCGTCGAGTCGCTGCAGAAGTCCGGCACCCAGTACGAGCTGGCCAACGACGGTCAGACCATCCTGGTGCCGCGCGACCAGGTGAACGCCCTGCGCCTGCAACTGTCCGGCGAAGGTCTGCCCAACGACGAGGGCACCGGCTACTCGCTGCTCGACCAGCAGGGCATCACCACCAGCGACTTCATGCAGCACGCCAACTATCAGCGGGCGCTGGAGGGTGAGCTCGCCAAGACCATCAAGTCGATCGACGGCGTCGAGGCGGCCACCGTGCACCTCGTCATGCCGAAGGAGGACGTCTTCACCGAGGACCAGACCAAACCGACCGCGTCGGTGCTGGTCGCCTCGAAGGCCAGCAACCCGCTCGACACCCAGCAGGTGCAGTCGATCGTGCATCTCGTGGCGTCGAGCGTCGAGGGTCTCGACCCCACCCAGGTCACCGTGGCCGGCTCGGACGGGCGGATGCTCTCCACCGGTGGCGGCAACATCATCGGCGCGGCCGGCGCGGACAGTGGCGCCGAGCAGCAGACCGTCGCGTTCCAGAACCGTCTGAACGGCTCCCTGCAGCGGATGCTCGACAACCTGGTCGGCCCCGGCCACTCGGTCGTCACCACCACGCCGGTCCTGGACTTCGACCAGGCCGAGACACGCAGCAAGAAGTACAGCGCCGACCCCGCCCTGCCGGCCGAGTCGGAGAGCGTCAACACCGAGACCTACACCGGCACCGGCAGCGGGACCGGCGGTGTGCTCGGCCCGGACAACATCCAGGTCCCCAACAACGCCGGCAACGGCCAGTACCAGAGCAAGAACGAGGTGCGCAACCGCCGCTTCGACGAGGTCGAAGAGGTACGCCGCAACGCGCCGGGCAGCATCGAACGGCTCAGTGTCTCGGTTCTGCTGGACAGCACGGTCGCCGGACAGGTCGACCCGAACGAGGTGCAGCAGATGCTCAGCGCCGCGGCTGGCATCGACCCGACCCGGGGTGACACCATCGCCGTCGCCTCGATGCCGTTCGACACCAGCCAGGCCGACGCGGTCCAGGACGAGCTCGCCGCCGCCGCCGAAGCCGAGAAGTCGGCCAAGCAGACCAAGCTGATCCAGACCGCCGCGCTGCTGTTCGTGGTGCTCATGCTGATCCTCCTGGCCTGGCGGGCCAACCGGCGCGCCCGGAAGCGTCAGCAGCAGCTCACCGAGGAGGAGCGCCGGCACCTGGAGGAGATGCAGGCCGCGCTCGAGGCCCAGCGGGCGGCCGAACTGGACGTCGCCGTCCAGCACCAGCTGCAACTGCCGGAGATGGCGGACCGCACCGACGAGGCGCGGGAGGAACGGCACCGGGAGATCGAGGACCTGGTCCGGGAGAAGCCCGAGGAGACGGCTTCACTGATCCGCAGCTGGATCTCCGCCGACACGAGCAACCGCTGAACCACAGGAGTTTCCGTTGACGACACCGGCGCTCACCACGCTCAACATGACCGGAGTACGCAAGGCCGCGATCATGCTCGTCCAGTTCGGCAAGGAGCAGGCGGCCCAGGTCATGGCGAACATGACCGACAAGGAGGTCGAGATGGTGTCCGCCGAGGTGGCTCGGCTGGGCAAACTCGACCCCCACCAGGTCGACGACGTGATGGACGAGTTCTACGCCATGGCTACCACCCGATACGCCGGGTCGGGTGGCATGGACTATGCACGAGAGCTGTTGGAGGCGTCGCTCGGCAAGGACCGGGCGGCGCTCATCCTCGAACGGCTCGAAGCGTCGATGAACGACATCCCGTTCAACTTCCTCAGCAACGCCGACCCCCGGCAGCTGCTCTCCTACGTCCAGTACGAGCATCCGCAGACCATCGCGCTGGTGCTGGCCCACATCCCGTCCGGACTGGCGTCGTCGATCCTGGCCGGGTTGCCGCTGGAAGTGCAGACCGAGGTCGCGCACCGAATCGCGATCATGGACCGGACCTCGCCGGACATCATCCGCCAGGTGGAACACGCCCTGCAGCGCAAGCTGTCCAGCGTGCTCCAGCCGGACGAGCTCTCCACGGTCGGCGGCCTCCAGCCGCTGGTCGACATCATCAACCGCGCCGACCGCACCACCGAGCGGCTCATCCTGGAAGCCCTGGAAGCCCGCAACCCGGAGCTGGCCGAGGAGATCCGCCGCCGGATGTTCATGTTCGAGGACATCGTGAACCTCGAGGACCGCGCGGTGCAGCTCATTCTGCGCCAGGTGGAGCCGGCCGACCTGGCCACCGCCCTCAAGGGCGTGCCCGAGGGCGTCCGGGACAAGGTCACCAAGAACCTCTCCGAGCGCGGCCGGGAGAACCTGCTGGAGGAGATGGACCTGCTCGGCCCGGTGAAGGTCAAGATGGTCGAGGAAGCCCAGGCCAAGATCGTCGGTGTGATCCGCAGCCTGGAGGACTCCGGCCAGATCGAGATCCAGCGTGGCGGCGAGGCCGATGAGCTCATCGCCTGACCGCCCGGTCATCCGTGGGGCGGTGGCCGACAACGCCACCGCCGCACGGTTCGCGGTCGACCTGCGCGCCGAGCAGCCGGTCGACAACGAGGCCGTGGAAAGGGCCAAGCAACAGGCCCGGACCACGGGATACGCCGAAGGGTGGGCGCAAGGCAAACGCGACGCCGCGGTGGCCACGGAGGCTGCCGCGGCCCGCGCCGTCACCGCCGAGGAGGCGTACGAGCAGCGGCGCGCGACCGCGCTGGCGCACGCGGTGAACGCCCTCGGCCGGGCCGTCACCGAACTCGAGAACCAGCTCATGCCGACCTTCACCGAACTGCAGGAGGTCGTGCTGGCCGGCGCCTGGGAACTCGCCGAGGCGATCATCGGCCGGACCCTGCGGGACGACCCGGAACGCGGCGCCGACGCACTGCGCCGGGCCATGACGGCCACCCCCGAACACGGTCCGGTGCGGGTCAGCCTGCACCCGGACGACTACCGGACGCTCGTCGGCGAGTCCGCCGGCACCGACTACGACTACAACGGCCGGACGATCGTGCTGCGCCCCGACGCGTCCCTCCAACCGGGCGACGCGATCGCCGAGACCGGCACCGCGACCGTCGACGCCACCATCGCGGCCGCCGTCGAACGGGCCCGCGAGGCGCTACGCCTCTGACCGGGCCTTCGACTCCCGAGGGGGAACGCCATGACCGATGTCTTCCAGCACCGGCTGCGCGCCGCCGTCGAAGCGGCGCGGCCACTGGTCAGCGGCCGGGTCACCGGCGCCGTCGGATTACGGGTCACGGTCGGCGGGCTCGAAGCCAACGTCGGTGACCTGCTGCGGATCGGCACCGGTCCGGACACCGTCCTGGCCGAGGTCGCCGCCCTCGACGGCGACCGGCTCTCCTGCATGCCCCTCGGCCCGATCGCCGGCATCGGCGCCGGCACCCCCGCCGTCAACACCGGCGGGCCACTGCGCATCTCCGTCGGGCCCGACCTGCGGGGCCGGATCCTCGACGGTCTCGGCCGGCCGATGGACGGCGGGCCACCGCTCCGCGGCCGGCTCGTCCCGATCGACGCGGCACCACCCTCGGCGATGGAACGGCAACTCGTCGGAACACAGATGTCGCTCGGCGTACGGGTGCTCGACACCCTCGTCCCGTGCGGCAGAGGCCAGCGCATCGGCATCTTCGCCGGCTCCGGAGTCGGCAAGTCCACCCTGATGAGCCAGATCACCCGGGGCACCGCGGCCGAACTCAACGTCGTCGCCCTCGTCGGTGAACGCGGCCGGGAGGTGCGCGAGTTCATCGAACACGACCTCGGCCCCGAAGGCCTCGCCCGCTCGGTGCTGGTGGTCGCCACCTCGGACACCCCGCCCCTGGTCCGGTTGCGGGCCGGTGCGGTGGCCACCCGGATCGCCGAGTACCACCGGGACGAAGGCGCCGACGTGCTGCTCATGATGGACAGCGTGACCCGTGCGGCGATGGCGCAACGTGAGGTCGGCCTGTCCGTCGGCGAGCCGCCTGCCACCCGCGGATATCCGCCGTCCGTCTTCGCGATGCTCGCCTCCCTGCTGGAACGCGCCGGGCCCGGCGCCCGCGGCAGCATCACCGGCCTCTACACCGTGCTCGTCGAAGGCGACGACCACAACGAGCCGATCGCCGACGCGGCCCGCTCGATCCTCGACGGGCACATCGTGCTCGACCGCAAGCTCGCCACCGCCGGCCACTTCCCGGCGGTCCAGGCCCTCGACTCCGTCTCCCGGGTCGCCAACAAGATCACCACCCGGGAGCAGCGGTCCGACGCCATCGAACTACGCCGCCTGATGGCCGCCCACCGCGAAGTCCGCGAACTCGTCGAGATCGGCGCCTACGTGCCCGGCACCAACCACGACGCCGACCGTGCCAACGCGGCCTGGCCGCAGATCAGCGCCTTCCTGCGCCAGGACCTCGACGACCGAACCACCGCCGACTCCGCCTGGGCGGCCCTGCGCGCCCTGATCGCGACGATCTGAACCCCTTTTCAGGTACGCGTGACCCGGTCCCGCCGAATCCGGGCCGTTCCGTCCGTGCGGCGCGGGCTCGCTGCCCACCCCAGCCTGTGCCGCGCCCGCCGGGCTGAGACCGGTGGCCAGGCAGGCCCGGCGGACACTTCGTCACCCAACCTGCCGCCACGCCAAGATCACCCTCGTTACGCGGCTTGATCTTGCCGCGCCGGCACTCAGCGCCGCCTCAAGCGCTTCGAAACAGCCCCGACATAGAAGATCATCTGCTTCCCCGTGCCCTCCCGAGACCTGCATGCGTCGGCCGGCGCGGACGAGGCGGCGACGAGCGATTCGGCCAGCGGGGTCAACTCTGCCTCTGCTGGCCAAATCGCCTGCCCGCCCGGGCGGGCAGGCGCGCACAGCGCACCGACGGTGCGCCCCGAGCACTGCTGTGACACTCGTGAGCAACCACGCAGGACCCTACGCGCGTGCCGAATCGCTCGGCCCCCTCTGCCCACCGGGCGGGCGCCCCCAGCGCACCGACGGCACGCCCCTGCCGCCCCGGCGCCCCGGCGCCCTGCCGCCCTGTCGCCCCGGTGCCCTGCCACCCCGGCGTCCTGCCGCCCCGGCGCCCTGGCGTCCGGTGGGCGGAGCCGGTGTGCAGGGCGATGTGTGCTCGGAGAACGTGACACCCGTAGTGGGTGTGACGACACCCGTTGCGGGTGTCACGTCTACGGAACACCGATAGCCCGTGATCCGCGTCCCGCCTCCCCGGACGAAGACTCGTTCCTGCGTGCGCGGCCAGCCGGTGAACGTGGCGGTGGTTGCGTGTGGCGGCCGGCCGATGCCACACGCTGGAGTCCACGGGACGGCGTCACCGCCGGTGGCCGGAGGGGAAGGCCGGTGTGCAGGGCGATGTGTGTTCGGAGAACGTGACACCCGTAGTGGGTGTGACGACACCCGTTGCAGGTGTCACGTCTGCGGAACACCGATGGCCCGTGATCCGCGTCCCGTCTCCCCGAACGGGGATTTCGTTCCTGCGTGCGCGGCCAGCCGGGGAACGTGGCGGTGATGGCGTGTGACGGCCGGCCGATGCCACACGCTGGAGTCCACGGGACGGCGTCACCACCGGGGGCCGGAGGGGAAGGCCGGTGTGCAGGGCGATGTGTGCTCGGAGAACGTGACACCCGTAGTGGGTGTGACGACACCCGTTGCAGGTGTCACGTCTGCCGAACACCGATGGCCCGTGATCCGTGTCCCGCCTCCCCGGACGGGATTTCGTTCCTGCGTGCGCTGCCAGCCGGGGAACGTGGCGGTGGTTGCGAGTGGCGGCCGGCCGATGCCACACGCTGGAGTCCACGGGACGGCGTCACCGCCGGTGGTCGGAGGGCCGGTGTGCAGGGCGATGTGTGCTCGGAGAACACGACACCCGTGGTGGGTGTGATGACACCCGTTGCGGGTGTCACGTCTGCGGAACACCGATGGCCCGTGATCCGTGTCCCGTGTCCCCGGACGGGAATCCGTTTCTGCGTGCGCGGCCAGCCGGGGAACGTGATGGTGATGGCGTGTGACGGCCGGCCGGTGCCACACGCTGGAGTTCACGGGGCAGCGTCAGCGGCGGTCGCCGGGGAGTCATCACCGGCCGGCCGGGTCGTTTCGCCGGTCTTGCTCAGGGACGAGCGCACCGTTCCCGCAATGCCGTCTACATCCGCAACCGCCGCAGCGGACGAGTCTTCACCGGTCACCGACGCGGTCACCGACACGGTCACGGTCGCCGTCGCCGTCGCCGTCGCCGGTCATCGAATCCCTGATCCAGGTCCGGTCCCCGCTACCCGGCACCCGCGTCGTGAGGCCTGGCGAAGCGGGGCCGGACCGGATTTACGCTGGTAGCGAGCCTTCATTGATAAGCTGGCAGGGTCAGCCCTGACATAGATGGCAAAAACGCTCGCCCTCGCCCCGCCCGCGCCGGCCAGGTGGGCACGCCCAGCGCACCGATCGTGTGCCCGGACCACCGCTATGACACCCGTGAACGACCACGCAAAGCCCTACGTGCGCGCCGGCCGGCACGGGCGGGGCGGGAAGGGCACGGAGAACAATTGGCCATCAGCATCAGCCCTGGGAGCCGACCGAAGACGATCTCTCACCCGACGGCGCGCTACGGCCGCGACCCGGCAGCCGCGCCGCGAGAAAGCCGGACCCGGTGGCCCGTGCGGCGCCAGCCGCCCGGGCCGGATCGTGCGGCGCCAGCCGCCCGATCAGGCTCAGCCCGGTGGGCGCGGCACGGGCTGGAGGGGCAGGGGGTCGCGGCTCTGTCGTACCGGAGAAGGGTTTGAAGTTGATCTTTGGGTTGGGGTGAGGAAACCGACTTTTGCAGGTCAGGAGCGAAGCGGGTGCAGGGCTCAGCGGATCGCCGGGCGGACCGAAGCGGCTATGTGAGGGCCGACTCGCCCGCTAGGAGGCAACGTTGAATCGCCTGTTCCGACTGGCTCCTGTGCTGCGCGCCCGCAAGGCACAGGAGGACGCCGCGCGAGGCGCGGTGATTCAGTCACAAGCCGAGATCCGTGCAGCCGAAGCTTTGGTCAAGCGGCGCAAGCTGGACCTGGTCGGCGCGGACGCCCCGAACGAGGGTTCGGCTCGGGCCATGGTGGCGGCCCTGGTCGCGCGGCAGTCGCTCGCCGCGGGAGTGTTCGGGGCGCAGCGGATGGTGACCGACGCCGAGGAGGTCGAGCGGGAGAAGACGGCCGTCCTCGCCGACGCCGCCAAGCGGCGCCGGGCCGTGGAGATGATGGCCGAGCGCCACGCCGCCACCGTCAAAGCCCACGATCTGCGAACCGATCAGGCCGCCATCGACGAACTCGCGGTGACCGCCAGAGCGCGGATCTCCGCCGGAGACGTCGCCGCCCGGAACCGGAGCGAAGTATGACGATGCTGGGTGTCAGCGGGGTCCTCTCCCGTATCTCGGAACTTCAGGACCGGCTGGGCCTCAACCCGGCGCCGGCCGCCGTGACCGCCGGTGGGACGTCCGGGGCGAGGTTCGCGTCGGCGCTGGCCAGCGCGACCGGCGCCGGCCGGGGAGCCGGCACGGTAGGCGGGCCCGACGGCGACGACGTCCTGGCGGCGGCCAAGAAGTATCTGGGCACCCCGTACGTCTTCGGCGGCACCGACCCGGGCAAGGGAATGGACTGCTCCGCCCTGGTGCAGCGCATCTACCGGGACCTGGGCGTCGAACTGCCGCGCAACTCCTGGCAGCAGGCCCGCGCCGGCCGCCCGGTGGCCGGTCTGGCCGACGCCCGGCCGGGCGACATCCTCGCTTTCAACTCCCCGGTCGACCACGTCGCCATCTATCTCGGCGACAACAGGATGATCGCGGCGCCCAAGCCGGGCGACCACGTCAAGATCCAGATGGTGTACGAGAAGCCGTCGCAGATCCGCCGGGTGCTGGACACCGTGCCCACCGCCGCCGTTCAGGACATGGCGGCGCTGCGGCCGGCCGGACTACGGACCGGGAACGGGCTGGGCGGGGTGCCGTACGCCGGCCTGTTCGAGCAGGCCGGCGCCCGGCACGGGGTCTCGCCGAAGCTGCTGGCCGCGGTCGCCAAGATCGAGTCAGGTTACAACCCGCGTGCGGTCAGCAAGGCCGGCGCCCAGGGCCTCATGCAGCTGATGCCGGCCACCGCCCGCGGCCTCGGCGTGCACGACGCCTTCGATCCGGCCCAGGCCGTGAACGGCGCCGCCAAGCTGCTCGCCAAGCACCTGCGCGAGTTCAAGTCGGTGCCGCTGGCCCTGGCCGCCTACAACGCGGGCGGCGGTGCGGTGCACAAGTACGACGGCATCCCGCCGTTCTCCGAGACCCAGGCGTACGTCCCGAAGGTGCAGAAGGCCCTGGCCGCGCTCGGCGGCTGAGGTCTGTCCGGAGCAGTTACCCAGGAGCAGCGGCGACCGCATGAGCGAGCTTTGCCGACTCATGACGGCGCCGGAGCGAAGCGGAGGTGGCGACATGAACATGCCGAGTTCAGTGACGGGACCGGAACGACGGCCGGGCGCGGAGACGCAGCGGCGCGCGGATGGGCGGCGTGAGGACGGTGGAGCCGACTTCGGGTCGGCGCTCTCGGCCGAACTCGACCAGCCCGCGGAGAAGGACGGACGCGGGCGGACGGCGCATACCGGCGCCGCCTCCCGGGCGGCGGCTGAGCGGTCTGCGAGCGAGCGGGCGGCAGGTGAGCGGGCTGCGCGCGACAGGGCGGCGGGTGAACGGGCGGTCGCCGATCGGGCGGCGGGTGAGCGGGCGGTCGCCGATCGGGCGGCGGGTGAACGGGCGGTCGCCGATCGGGCTGTGGGGCGAAAAGCCGCTGACCGGGCCGCCGCTGACCGGGCCGCCTCGGAACGTACGGCGGCTGGACGGGCTGTCTCGGGCCGGGCCGCAGCCGATCGGGCCATGACGGACCGGGCGGCGAACTCGCGGGTCGGCGCCGAACGGGCCGCCACCGAGCGGGCCGCTTTGAACCGTGCCGCCGCCGGGCGCGCCGCTTTGGACCGTGCCGCCGCCGGGCGCGCCGGCTTGGACCGTGCTGGCCTGGACCGTGCCGCCGCCGGGCGGGCTGCCTTGGACAGAGCCGCAACCGAACGGCCGGTGACCGAGCGGGCCGATTCGTACCGGGCCACCGAGCGCGCCGCCGGGTCGCGGGACGAAAGTGACCGGACAGCTACCCGGCAGACCGACAATGATCAGATCGATGCCTCGTCGGCAGTAGCCCAGCCACGGATGACGAGCCGCGCGGCTGGACCATCGACCGCTGGTGAGCAGTCTGCTGCCCTCTCGACGGATTTCGCCGCCGAGGGAACCGTGTCCGCGGCCACCTCGTCCGAGCCGACCGCGGCTGAGAAGCCGACCGATTCGGAACAGCAAGCCACCGGCGCGGAGGGCGTCCCCGTCACGGTGCTCGCCACCGGCGCGATGATCGGCCCGCCGACCGCGGTCCCGGTCGAGACCGCCGAAGCCGGCACGGCCGAGGCGGCCCCCGCGCCGCTGACCGTCGCTGCCCCGCAATCGGGAACGGACGTCACCCCGGCGCAGATGCGGGGGCCCGCCGCCCAGGGCACGGCACGGGCGGACACCACGCAGGCAGACACGGCACAGGCGGACACCACGCAGGCGGGCACGGCGCACGCGGGCACGGCGCACGCGGGCACGGCGCAGACAAGCGCGGCACCGGCGAGCACCGCACCGGTCGGGGCCGCCCCGACGGCCGTGGACCAGACGACGACGCAGACCGGCGCGACCGCCACCCCGGGCATCGCTCCGGCAGTTCCCGGCACGATCACCGGCCCGAACACGGCGGCCACCGGAACCACCGTGGCCGGGCCCACCGGTGCGCCCTCGACCGCACCCGCGCAGTCCCCGGTTCCCGCCCCGGTGGAGGCCACCGCCACGCTGCGCCCGGAGAGCCTTCAGCCCGCCGAGCCGGCCGAGAACGCCACCGCCGAGGCCGCTCCGGCGGGGATCGGTGGCGACACCGCACCGAACCCCGGTGGCGGCCGGGCCTCCACGGGCCAGGGCGGCGCGCCGTCCGGCCAGGGCGGCGGCGCCGGATCGAACGACCGGGCCACGGAAGCCGCACCGGAGACGGCCGGTGCCGCCTTCGTGCCCGCGGACGGTCCCGTCGAGGCCACCGCACCGGCCGCACCGGGTGTGCCGGCCGCCGCCACGGTTCCGGGAATGACCGGGCCGCAGGCCGCCGCGCCGGCCGCCCCGGCCGCCGAGGCCCCGGCCGCGCCGCCGCCGGCCCCGGCGACCCCGGCGCCGCCCGCGGCACAGTTGGCCGGCCGTCTCGCCCCGCTCCGGCTGGACGCCGACGGCGTACACCGGCTGACCGTGAACCTGCATCCGGCCGACCTGGGACCGGTGCAGGTGGTGGCGGAGATCCGCAACGGCGACATCACGGTGCAGCTGGCCGGCGCCACCGAGGCGGGCACCGAGGCGCTGCGGTCGTCGCTCGACGATCTGCGCCGGGAGCTGTCCGACGCCGGTTTCGGCAACTGCTCGCTGGATCTGCGGCAGGGCAGCGCCCAGCAGCAGGCCCGGCAGCAGTTCGCCGAGGCCCTGAGCCGGCGTGGCGGCACCGGTCAGCGCACTCCGGACGTGCCCGCTGATCCGGCGCCGGCCGCCACCCGCAGGGTGGACCCGGGGTCGGGCCGGATCGACATCCACGCCTGAGGACACGGTGAGCGGGGAGGCGGAATCCGTCCGCCTCCCCGCTCACTCCTTGTACGGCTCGGGTGTCACCAGGGTGGTCGACGACTCCTCGGCCTTGCGGTATCCGGCGAGGACGAACCGGAGCCCGGCCAGGAGCACGGCGGCGATCGGCACCGCGATGAGGAACCGGATCAGCACCTGTGCCAGCTCGACCTCGTCGAGCAGCAGGCGATACCAGGCCGGCGCGCTCATCAGCAGCGCGAACAGCAGAACCGACGGCTTGATCATGGGTTGGTGGGGTCAGCGGCGGCCGGATCGGGTGACCCGGCGCTGGACCACCGCGGACGGCATGACCTCGGCCGCGATCCGGGCGCAGAGCATCGCCGCCCAGGCGTGCGGGGTGGCCGGTTTGCCGTCCAGCGAGAAGATCGGCACGTCCAGCCCGAGCACCGACGCCGGGTCCGCGGTGAGTTCCACGCTGTGCACCATGAGCGCCTCGACGTCGCCGAGGTTGCGCAGGTGGCGGGCGCTGTCCGCGGTCTTGCGGGTGGCGTCGACGACGGCCCAGAGCGCGGTGGCCCCGAGGGCGTCGCACATGTCGTTGACCCAGAACGGGTCGGTTCCGCCGACCGGCGCGTCGATCACCACGACCCACGGGTGTTCGGAGCTCTGGAGCTTCTCGGCCCGGGACTCGGCGGCGGCACGGCTGGAGATCAGCCGGGACGAGTGCAGGCCGGTGCCGGCGGTGGAGGGGGCGGCCAGCAGCAGGTGCGTCTGGTCGACGTGCAACTGCTCCAGGATCTGTTTGCCGATCGGCACCGCGGTGTGCACCTCGCCGGCCAGGACGAGGATCTCACCGGGGCCGTCCGGGATGCCGGGCGCGGCAGGGCGGGCGGCCAGCACGCTGAGCACACCGGCGTACGTGTCCCCACCGGTGATCTTGCGAGCCATCGCCTCGGGCATCCCGACCGTCATGAGGTTGCGCTGCACCGGGTCGAGGTCGCCGGACCGCGTCGGCGGTGCCGTGGCGGGGGCGGCGGCCGCGGGTGCCGGGGAGACCGGCACCGACTCGTCCAGCCCGTACACCTCCGCGGCGGACCGGACCGGCGGCGGTGTCCCGAAGGCCGGCCGTGCCGGGGTGACGGCCCGCGGGGAGACGGTGGCGGCCCGGATCGGGGTCATGGTCTCCCGGGGTTCGGGCGTCTCACGTTCCTTGGCGCCCGGCCGTTCCGGAAAGGCCGGTACGGTCGGCAGCGCCGCGGGCAGGGGCCGCTGGCCGGAGTTGACCGCCGACCCGGTGGCGGCGGCCGGGCGGAAGGGCCGCACCGTGGGGCTCTCCTCGCGGCTCTCCACGGGCCGGTTGCGGATCGGCGGGTGCCCTCCGGGCTGGTGACCCTCGCCGAGGTGGTTGGCCACGTCCAGTCCGGCCATCAGCTCGGCGAAGGCCGCGCCGGTGTCCCCGATGCCGGCGTCCCGGCTCTCCTGCCGGGTGCGCCGGTCGGTGGTGGTGACCGGCCGGTCGGTGGTCACCCGGTCCTGGGCTTCGGCCTGTTCGAGCAGGCGCTCGAAGTTGTGTGTGCCTTTACCGGCGACGGTCTGTTGCGCCATGTCGTCACTTTCCTCGCTTGGATCCGGTACCTCGACGGAGAGCTCGTAGTGCTGCTTCGCGAAGAAGCCCCCGATGCCACCACTTCGTACCTTGTCGGCGGAGATGATCCGGACGCCCGAGCCGTACTCGTCACGTACCTGAGCCAGCAGTGGCTCGATGGCCGGTCCCTCAAGCAGCACCCGCGTAGGCACCGTTCACCACCCCTATCGTCTCGATCTGTGCGGTGGAACCAGAGATTTCGCTGTACGACAGCACCTGGACCCGGCGAGAGCCGGCCCGCAGCAGTCGCATCAGTGGCAGCCGCAGCTGCGGTGAGCAGGCCAGGACCGGGTTCAGGCCCTGCTGCTCGGCGGCCTCGGAGAGCCGGCCCGCCTCACTGACGATCGCCTCGGCGCGCATGCCGTCGATCGCCATGAAGGAGCCGGTGTCGCTGGGCCGCAGCGACTCGAGCAGTCCCTGCTCGAGCATCGGGTCGAGCGTGATCACGGTGAGCCGGCCGGCGGTCGCGTACTGGGCGGCGATGGCCGGGCCGAGGGCGCCGCGCGCCGCCTCGACCAGGCCGTCGTGGTCGACGGAGACCTTGGCCCGCAGCGAGAGCGCCTCGAAGATCCGGACCAGGTCGCGAATCGGCACGCCCTCGTCGAGCAGCGCCTGGAGCACCTTCTGGATCTGTCCGAGGCTGAGCAGGGCCGGGGTCAGCTCCTCCACCACGACCGGGTGGGTGCGTTTGACCATCTCGCTGAGCGCGCGGACGTCCTCCCGGCCGAGCAGGCGGCTGGCGTTGGTCCGGACGATCTCGGCGAGATGGGTGATGATCACCGACGCCCGGTCCACCACGGTCGCGCCGGAGATCTCGGCCTGGTAGTGCAGTTCGGCGGGGACCCACTTGCCGGCCAGGCCGAAGACCGGCTCGACCCCGGCCCGGCCGGGGAGCGCCTGGAGGCCCTCGCCGATGGCGAGGACGGTGCCGGGTGGGGCCTGGCCGGAGCCGGCGTCGACACCGGAGATCCGGATCGCGTACGAGGAGAGCGGCAGATCCAGGTCGTCCCGGGTACGGACGGGCGGCATGATCACACCCAGTTCCATGGCCATCTTGCGGCGCAGGGCGCGTACCCGGTCGAGCAGGTCTCCGCTGCCGGCATCGACCAGGTCGACCAGGTCCGGGGCGAGCGCCAGCTCGAGCGGGTCGATCCGCATCTCGCCGAGCAGCTGTTCCGGGGAGTCCGGGGCGGGCAGGTCGACGGCTTCGGCGGCGGTCGTCTCGACGGCTTCCGGCGCCGGGTCCTTGACCCGCTGTGCGAGGAGCAGGACGGCCGTGCCGACCATCAGGAACGGCAGCTTGGGCAGGCCGGGGATGATGCAGAGGGCGATCGCCGCGCCACCGCCGATGCGCATGGCGAGTTTGTTCTGGCTGAGCTGGGTGGTGACGCTCTGGCCCATGTCGCCGGAGGTGGCCGAGCGGGTCACGATCAGACCGGTGGCGACGGAGAGCAGCAGCGCCGGGATCTGCGAGACGAGACCGTCGCCGATGCTCAGCATGCTGTAGTGGTTGATCGCGTCGGCCGGCGCCATCCCGACCTGGACGACGCCGATCGTGAATCCGCCGACCAGGTTGATCACCGTGATGATGATGGCCGCGATGGCGTCGCCCTTGACGAATTTCGAACCACCGTCCATGGCGCCGTAGAAGTCGGCTTCGGCGGCCACCTCGGCGCGGCGCCGCCTCGCCTCGGTGTCGTCGATCAGGCCGGCGTTGAGGTCGGCGTCGATCGCCATCTGTTTGCCGGGCATCGCGTCGAGGGTGAACCGGGCGCCGACCTCGGCGACCCGTTCGGCGCCCTTGGTGACCACGATCATCTGGACGATCACCAGGATCGAGAAGATCACCAGACCGATGACCAGGTTGCCGCCGACGACGAAGCTGCCGAACGCGTGGATCACTTTCCCGGCATCACCGTCGCGGAGCACCAGGCGTGTCGCGCTGATGTTGAGGGCCAGCCGGAATAGTGTCATGACCAGCAGCAACGCCGGGAAGACGGCGAAGTCGAGCGGCTTCTGCACGAACATGGAGATCAGCAGGACCAGGAGGGCAGCCGTGATGTTCACGGCGATCAACAGGTCCAGCAGGAAGGTCGGCAGGGGGACGACCATCATGATGATGATGCCGACGACCCCCACGGGTACGGCGAACCTGCCAAGCTGCTTCGTCTTCACGGCACCTTCCGAGCGTGGGCAGTCCGATGGCCATCCGGGCCCCGCCGCCGCCGTCCTGGCAATGGTCTGTTCGGCGTTGGGTCGCCGTCACTGAGGCCGCTGTGGCACCGCCACGCACCGATCTTCCCTGTTCTTGCACCGCGATGTGAGTAAATTCCGGATTTGACGGTTATGCCATTGCTGGGGTCGGGTTCGGGTTGCGATGCAGGCCGGCCGCCGCACCACGCGCCTTCAGACTCATCACGAACGCCAGCACCTTGGCCACCGCGGCGTAGAACTCCGCCGGAATCTCCTGGCCGATCTCGCAGTCGGAGTTCAGCGCCCGGGCCAGCGGCACGTCCTGCACCATCGGGATCCGGTTCTCCGTGGCGAGGTCACGGATCTTCTGAGCGAGCGGACCCTTGCCCTTGGCCACCACCCGGGGCGCGCCCTTGTCCGGCTCGTACCGCAGCGCCACCGCGATGTGCACCGGGTTGACCACCACCACGTCCGCGGTCGGCACGTCGGCCATCATCCGGTTCCGTGCCATGGCCTGCTGCTTGGCCCGGATCTGCGCCTTGATGTGCGGGTCACCCTCGGTGTTCTTGTACTCCTGCTTGACCTCCTCCTTGCTCATCCGCAGCTGCTTCTGCGTCCGGCGGCGGACCACGAAGTAGTCGGCGGCGGCCATCACGATGCCGGCCACCGCGGCCGCCCGGATCAACTGGATGGCGGCGTCGTTGATGATCCCGAGCAGCGACGCGAGCGGCAGCCGCCCGGCCGTCATCAGCACCGGGACGATGTCCTTCATCGTGAGGTAGAGGACACCGGCCAGCACGCCGGTCTTCACCAGCGCCTTGACGCCCTCCCACAGAGCCTGCGGGCCGAACATCCGCTTGATGCCGCTGAACGGGTTGAGGCGGTTGAACTTCGGGATGAACAGCTTGGTGGCGACCCGGATGCCGCCCTGCGCCCCGGCCGCCACGATGCCGACCGCCATCATCGTCAGCGCCAGCGGCAGCACCGCCCACGCCGCGCCGAACAGGGCTTCCTTGAAGACGGCGAGCGCCTTGCCGGGATCCGGGTTCGCGATCGTGTCCGGGATCTTGCCCGCCAGCTCCTGGGCATGTTCCATGGCCTGGCCCAGCGTGCGGGGCAGCATGATGCTCGCGGCGAGCATGCCGACCCAGGCGCCGAGGTCCTGGCTACGACCGATCTGACCCTCTTGCTTGGCCTTCTTGAGCCGTTGTTGTGTCGGTTCCTCGGTCTTCTCGCCGGACATGCCTCACCTCCTCAACCGACCATTCGGCCCGGGTCAGCCGCCGCTGAGCCGGACCACCACGGTGACCGCGCGCTCCACCAGCGAGTCCAGCACCGCCGGCAGCATCGCGAAGGCGAGACCGGAGAGGGACACCACCAGGAAGATCTTGATGGGGAAGCCGAGCTGGAACGCGTTGAGCGCGGGCGCCACCCGGTTCAGCAGGCCGAGCGCCACGTCGGCCAGGAACAGCACGGCGATCAGCGGCCCGGCGATCTGGAGGGCCGCCACGAACATCTCGCCGATGCCCTTGACCAGCAGCCGGCTGAACGTCTCCATCGAGAAGGTGGTGTTCAGCGGCAGGGTCCGGAAACTCTGCAGGAAACCGCGCAGGATCAGCTGGTGGCCGTCGCTGGCGAACAACAGGGTCAGCGCCACCAGGTTGTAGAACCGGCCGAAGATCGAGCTCTGACTGAGCGACCACGGGTCGTACGCCATCGCGAGCGTGAAACCGCCGAACAGGTCGAGCAGGTCACCGGCCGCCTGAAGGGCCGCGAACAGCAGCGCCGTGAGGAAGCCGAGCCCCGCGCCGATGAAGACCTGCAGCGCGGCGCTCGCGATCAGGTCCCTGGTCGTAAGGGTAGGGACGGTGTCCCGCAGGTACGGCGCCATCGGCAGGGCGAGACCGACCGAGAGCAGCGCCTTCACCGGCCCCGGGATGAGCCGGGAGTTGAACGGAGGACAGATGATCATCCACGCGCCGGTCCGTACCGCTCCCAGCATGATCGCCAGGAACTCCGCGATGGCCAGCTCGTAGCTCATCGCGCTAGTACGAGCCCACCAGTGCCGTGATGATCAAGCCCCACCCGTTGACCAGCACGAACAGCAACAGTTTGAACGGCAGGGCGACCGTCACCGGAGGCAGCATCATCATGCCCAGGCTCATCAGGGACGCCGACACCACCAGATCGATGATCAGGAACGGGATGAAGATGACGAACCCGATGATGAACGCGGCCCGCAGCTCGGACAGGATGAACGCCGGCACCAGCGTGGTCAGCGGCACGGCGTCCATGTCAGCCGGCCGCTCCTCACCGGAGACCTTGATCAGCAGGGCCAGCTCGTCCTCGCGGGTCACCTCGTACATGAACTCGCGCAGCGGCTGCACGCCGTCGCGGAACGCCTGAGACTGCGTCTTCTCGCCCTTGAGGAAGGGCTGTACGCCCTGATCGTTCACGCCCGAGAGGGTCGGGCCCATGATGAACATGCTCAGGAACAGGGCCAGCCCGGCGAGCACCTGGTTGGGCGGCATGCTGGTCAGGCCGAGCGCGTTGCGGGTGATGCCGAGGACCATGAAGATCTTGGTGAAACACGTGCACAGCAGCAGAAGCGCGGGGGCCACCGACAGCAACGTCAGACCGAGCACGATCACCAGCGAGGCAGCCGGGCGGCTGCCGTCGGGATTCGTACCGTTGATCTGGATGTCGATGCTGGGTGGCGTCGGCGGCGCCGGCGCGGCCCAGGCCGCCTCGGGCAGCAGGACCAGGGTGGCCGCCACCAGCAGCAACGGAATCGCTCGCCGAATCATCGCCGCGTCGTCCGCTCACGCAGCAGGTCGATGGTGGAGCTCCAGGTCCGCGGCGACAGCAGCGATCCGTCCAGCCGCCCGCCGAGACCGAACGGGTGGCGGCCGGGCAGCTTGGCGGTCAACCCGCCGGTGTCCACCTCGAGGGTGTCGCGGTGCTCCTCCGGCTCCGTCTCGAAAGCGTCGATGTCCGCCTCGCCGAGCAGACTGACCTGCTGGTCGGTGATCCCGAGGACCAGTGCCCGGTCGGCCACCCGGACCACCGCCACGGCCGAGCCGCGGCTCAACTGCTGGCGGTTGAGCACCGCCAGCGGACCCGCCCGGCGCCCCGCGTACGGCCGGCGCACCGCTTTCGCCAGCAGCCACATCAGCATCAGGACGATCAGCAGGGCCAGGAAGACTCGGAGCGTGAGCGAGAGCACGGCCGTTACCCCTACACGCGCTCGGTGCCCGGGGCGACGATCTCGGTGATCCGGATGCCGAAGTTCTCGTCCACCACGACGACCTCACCGCGGGCGATCAGCCGGCCGTTGACCAGCAGATCAGCCGGGCTGCCGGCGGCCCGGTCCAGCTCGACGATGGCGCCCGGGGTCAGCGAGAGCAGCTCCCGCACGCTCATCCTGGTCCGGCCCAGCTCGGCCGAGACCTCCATCTCCACGTCGTGCAGCATGTCCAGGCCGCCCCGGCCGCCGCCCGCCATCCGGCCGGGGGCCGCACGCTGGGCGACGTCGACCGCGGACGGGTCGTCATTCGGCCACTGGCTCAGCGCCAGGGCGATCACCGCCCGGATGTCGGCCTCGTCCCGCAGCGGAACCGCGACCGCGCCTTCCTTGGCGGCCAGCGCGCTGAGCGCCACCTCCGGCTCCATCAGCTGACCCGGGTCGAGCACCACCGGACCGAAGACCCGGGCGGCGGCCTCCAGCGCCGGCCGGACCGCGGCCGTGAGATCCAGCTCGCCGAGCGGGCTCTCCCGCAGCGCGTCCGCGAGATCCTGGCCGACCACCACGACCACCTCGCCGGAGGCCGCGCCGGTGAACCTCGCCGTGATGGCCTGACCCTCGATCACCGTGGCGGCGTTCGGCACCACCGGGTCCGCCGCCGTCAGGGCCCGGCTGGTCGGCAGGACGGCCAGCGCGGCTTCGGCGGCGTTCCGGGCTAGCGCCAGCTGCGGCGCGGTCATGGTGGGCGCTGTCATGGGCGGCCAGACTCCTTGGACGAGTTCTCGTTGGGCGACGGCACGACGAGACATGCGAGCCGGGCGCCTTGGTTACCGGGAACTGCATGAGCGAAGACGATGTCGTTGACGGTCACCTCGAGCGGCCGGCTGGTCTGATGTCCGAGCGGGACGACGTCACCGGGGCGTAGATCCACGATGTCATCGGTACGCATCCGAATGGGCTGGAATCGCACGGCTACGTCAATCGGAGCGGCGGAAAGTCCGGCGGTGAGGTTGCGCAGGGCCGTGTCGCGCGCCTGCCGCTCGGCCGCGCTCAACACGATCGTCTCGGTACGCGAGAGCACCGGCAGGATGGTGTTGAACGGCAGGCACAGGGTGGAGATGCACTCCTCGGCACCGATCTTCATCTCGAACGAGGCGACCACCACGGCGTCCCCGGGCGCATGGGCCCGCAGGAACTGCGCGTTGTACTCGATCTCCTTGAGTTTCGGCGAGAGATCGACAAGCGTCTCGAAGCCGTAGCGCAGCTCGCCCAGCATCCGCTCGATGAGGCCGCGCAGCAGCGGCATCTCCACCTCGGTCAGCGGCCGCTCCGGCTGATTCCCGCCGGGGCCGCCGAGCATGTGGTCGATCGCGGTCATCACCGCCGACTGGGCCATCTCCAGCAGGACCGTGCCGGGCAGCGGGTCGAGGGTGACCACCGCGATGATCGTCGGATTCGCGAGCGCCGCGACGTACTCGTCGTAGTTCAGCTGCTCGATGGAGATCAACGAGACGTTGCTGACCGCCCGGAGCCGGGTGGTCAGCAGGGTTCCACAGCTGCGTGAGAACGTCTCGAACGCGATCTGCAGAGTGCGGACATGCTCTCGGGAGAGCTTGATGGGACGTCGGAAGTCGTAGGGCGCCGGGCCTCCGCCATGGCCACGACGCGACATCCTGCCGGGGGAACGCTGAGCGGTGGTCACGTCGTCCTCATCGGCTCACTTACCGATCCGCTGAGCCGCGGCGGCGTTTTCATCCACTTCTCACGCTGATGGGCGGGTCCCCGTGAGAGACCCGCCCGGCGCCGTGCCCTACTGGGTGACGAAGGACGTGTAGTAGATGTCCATGACCATCTTCGTCTTGTCCTCGGTGTAGGCCGCGACGAGCTTGGCCACCAGCTCTTCCTTGATCTTGTTGCGGCCTTCCTCGGTGGAGAGCTCGGCGACCGTACGGCCGGTGTACTCGTCGATCGCCAGCTCGTACGCCTCGCTCAGGTCGACCGCCTCCGTGCCGGAGTCCTCGGTCTGCTGGAGGGCGAAGCCCAGCTTGAGGTAGTGCCCGTCGGCCAGGTTCACCGTGACGGTGTTCTCCGCCGGTGTGATGATGCCCTTCTTCGGCGCGGCGGCCTCGGCCGAGTCGCCGCGGAGCATGAAGAACGCGCCCGCTCCGCCGCCGCCCAGCACGACCAGCGCGACGGCGATGACGATCATCAGCATCTTCTTCGACTTCTTCGGCGCTTCGGCCGTTTCCTTCTCGTCCGCCATCGGAACTCCCCTCAGTTCAGTCGTGCGTAGTGGTCGTGGTGGCGCCGGTGCCGGCCTTCTCGGTCGCGGCCTTCTCGGTCGCGGCCTTCTCGGTCGCGGCCTTCTCAGTCGCGGCCTTCTCAGTCGCGGCTTTCTGCTCGGCCTCGTACTGGGCCGTGGTCTGGCCGGCGTGCAGCTTGCCGTCGGCGCCGGCCGCGGAGGGCAGCAGCGCCGCCTGCTCGGCCGTGAGCTGGGTCAGGATGACCACGTCGACCCGGCGGTTCATGGTGATCGAGCGCGGGTCCTTCGGGTCGATCAGCGGCTTGGTGTCGGAGAACCCGACCGCGCTGAGCCGCTTCTTCGGGATGTCGTGCTCGGTGAAGTACCGGACCGTCGTCGAGGCGCGAGCCGCGGACAGCTCCCACCCGCTCGGGTAGAACGTGGTCCTCGCCTTGAGCTGGTTGGTGTGGCCGTCGACCTCGATGCTGTTGGGCAGCTTCGCCAGCGTCGGAGCGATCGCTTGCAGGATCTTCCGGCCGCCCTCCTGGAGGTCCGCCCGGTTGCCCGCGAAGACCACGTCGTTGGTCACGATGGTGACCACCAGACCGCGCTGGTCGATCGTGAACTTGACGCTGTCCAGCAGCTTCTGCGCGGCCAGCGCGTCGGCGATCTTCCGTTCGATGGCCTTCAGATCCTCGGCCTCCTTGGCCGCCTTCTCCGCGTTGGCCGAGGCCTTCTTGCGGCCCTCGGCCAGGATCGCCCGCTCGACCGCTTCCTTCTGCTTCTGGTTCAGGCCCTGGGTGCCGGAGCCGCCGTCGCCGGGGTTGGCTCCCGGGTCGATCTGCACCACCTGCGCGTTGTTGGAAGCGCCGTCCAGCGGCGCCGACTGCCCGGTGAACGCGGCGCTCTGTGCACCGAATCCCGCGGAGAGGCCGGCGGCCAGCTGGGCGAACTTCTTGGTGTTCACGTCACTCATCGAGAAGAGCACCACGAACAGTACGAACAGCAGCGTGAGCATGTCGGCGTACGACACGAGCCAACGCTCATGGTTGACGTGCTCCTCGTGTTCCTCGTGCTTCTGCTTACGCTTGGCGCCCCCGCCACCGGAACTCATCTAGATCAGGCCGCCTTCTTGCTCGAGGCCGCCGCTTCGGCCTTCTTCATCTCGTCCGGCGGAAGCAGACTGCGCAGCTTCTGCGCGACCAGACGCGGGTTCGAGCCGGCCTGGATGGCCAGAACACCGTCGATGACCAGCTCCATCTCCTCGGCCTCCAGGTTGCTCAGCCGGTCCAGGCGAGCCGCCATCGGAAGCCAGATGATGTTCGCGCTGAGCACGCCCCAGAGGGTCGCGACGAAGGCGGCGGCGATCGAGTGGCCGAGCGTCTCCGGCTTGTCCAGGTTCTCCAGCACGTGAACCAGACCCATGACCGTGCCGATGATGCCGATCGTCGGGGCGTAGCCACCCATGTTCTCGAAGAACTTCTTGCCGGCCTTGTCGGCCTTCTTCTTGGCGGACACCTCGGCGTGCAGGATGTCGTGCAGCTCGTCCGGGTCGGTGCCGTCGATCGCGAGTTGCAGGCCCCGCTTGAGGAAGGGATGCTCCACGGTCTTGACCGCGTCCTCGAGCGCCAGCAGGCCCTCGCGGCGGGCCCGCTCCGCGAGCTTCACGACACTGTCCAGCAGCTGGGTGGGCGGGGTGACCTTGGTGGTGAAGGCCTTCTTGAGCTGGCCGACGAAGCCGCTCGTGTCCTTCATGACACCACCGGCCATGGCGGCCGCGAAACCGCCGCCGAAGACCAGCAGCATCGACGGGATCAGGATGATGGAGGCCGGCGAACCGCCCTCCAGAATCTGGACGGTGAAGACGATCGCCAGGCCGGCGATCACCCCGATGATGGTTGACAGGTCCATCAGCGTTCCTTCCGGTGCAGCGGGAGCACCTTGGCGTCGAGCTCGTCATCGGAAGAAGACGAAGCGCTGGTCATGGCCGTGGGCTCGGGCTCGATACGGCTCGCCTGGGCGATCAGCGAGGCGCGGTAGTGGCGCACCGAGTCGATGAATTCGGGCACGGACTCGGAGATGATGTACTTGGTGCCGTCCACCAGGGTGACGACCGTGTCGGGCGTGCAGTCGACGCGCTCGACCAGGTCCGGGTTCAGTGCGAACACGGCACCATTGATGCGGGTTACGAGGATCACGACATCCGTCCTTGGTACGTCTTGGCTGGTGGGGCCTTCCGTGGCCCGTCACTTGGTATTTCGGCCGGCCGGCGGTTGCCGATGAGATCGAGGTGGTCGCCATCCGGGTGCGACTTGGCCCGGCCGAGTGCTCACGACAACAGCCGGAACGGGCGTGAGTGCCCGTCCCGGCCGCTGGTGCCGCTACGTGTCAGCGCTTCATGCTGACGAGCTCCTGGAGGATCTCGTCGGAGGTGGTGATGATGCGGGAGTTCGCCTGGAAGCCGCGCTGGGCGACGACCAGGTTGGTGAACTCCTGCGCGAGGTCGACGTTGGACATCTCCAGCGCGCCGGAGATGACCTGGCCCATGCCCGCGCTACCGGGTTCGCCGACCTGGGCGTACCCGGAGTTGACCGTGGTCCGGAAGTGTGAGTTGCCCACCTTCTCGAGACCCGCGACGTTCTTGAAGGTCGCCATGGCGACCTGGCCCAGAGTTTGCTTCAGACCGTTGCTGTAGACGCCGATGATCTCACCGCTGTCGGACACGGTGTAGGAGAGAGAGGTCAGCGCGCCGGCCGTCTGACCGTCGGTGTCGAACACCCGGGCGTCGCTGACACCCGAGTACGACGTGAGGTCGGTGAGATCGAGCTTGTACCCAGCGATGTCGATCGAGGTCAATGGGACGAGCGGAGTCGCCGCTGGGTCGACGACCGGCTTGCCGCTCGAGAAGTCGAGCGAGGCCACCGTGCCGAGGACCGTCGTGTTGTCCTCGGCGATCAGCTCCACCCGCCAGTCGGAGGTCGGTGGGGTGGCGGTGTTCAGATTCGCGAGACGAGTGAACCTCGCGGTCACCGTGTGCGTGGCGCCCTGGTCGTCGAAGACCTTGACCGGAATTGTGTTGATGTAACCCGGAAGTGGAAGGGGGAGGGCGGTGAGGTCCTCGTTACCGGTGTTCTTCGGCTGGTTCGCGTCCGGGGTGACGTCGCTGCTCAGGTTGCCCTTGAGTGTGACCGTCGTGGTCTTCTCCGGCGGAATGGTGCCGCCCAGCGGCATCCGGATGTCGCTGGGCTTGGCCGCCGAGTTGACGAAGCCCGTGTCGTCCGCGGTCCAGCCCTGCACCGGCTCGCCGGTGGCGGTGGCGAGCACACCGTTGGCGTCGAAGAAGAACGAGCCGGCCCGGGTGTAGAGCATCTCGTTGCCGCTGCGGGTGATGAAGAACCCGTCACCCTGGATCATCATGTCGCCGGACTTGCCGGTCGTCTGCGCCGAGCCCTGGGCGAAGTTGGCGGTGATGCCGGCGATCCGGACACCGAGGCCGATCTGCGCCGGGTTGGTGCCGGCCATGCCGTCCTGCGGCGCGCCGGCCGCACCCATCATCTGGCTCAGCGTGTCGTTGAACTGAACCTGCGACGACTTGTAACCGGTGGTGTTCACGTTAGCGATGTTGTTACCGGTGACGTCGATCATCCGCTGGTGGGCGTTCAGCCCACTGATGCCGGAGTAAAGGGAACGCAGCATTAAGAATGTCCTTAGTGTCGACGGATGGGTTCAGGCTGTTGGGGCGTCGGTCGTTATTTCCGTGACCTTGGACAGCTGCACATCCTTGTTCCCGACCCTCAGCGTCGGTTCGCTGTCTCCGTTGAGCTTCGCTGCGCTGATCACGCCGGTCCGCGTCACCCCGGTGTCGTCCATGTACGTGACCGTCTTGCCGACCAGCGAACTGGCGCCGATCATGCGCTGTGACTGCAGCATGCCGATCATGGACTCGAGCTTCTCCACCTGTGTGAACTGGGCGGTCTGCGCCAGGAACGCGGTCGAATCGGCGGGTTTCGTGGGGTCCTGATATTTCAACTGGGCGACGAGGAGCTTCATGAAGGTGTCCTTGTCGCCGAGCGACTTCTTCTTCGCCTCGGCCGCTTTCGCCGCGGCCAGAGCCTTGGCGGCATCGGCTGCTCTGGCCGCGGCCAAAGCGTTGGCGGCATCGGCGCCGGTAGCTCCGGACATCGGTGAGGTTGTCATCGACTTCTCCTGTCCCGTAGCAGGCTCACCTAATGCTTCGGCCCGGCCCCAGAGTTTCTTAGGAACGAATTTGCGGGCCCACCGGCTGGCGGGCCCGCAACAGGAGAATCTTCAGTTTTGTCCGCGCTCGACGGATCCGCCGGGTCAGGGAGCGAGCGACAGGCTGAGCTTGCCCTTTCCGTACCGGTTGACCTCGACCGAGAGGTCGAGGCGCCGCCCCAGGGCGAGCAGGACCGCGCGTGCGTCGGCCGGCAGATCCTGATTCGGATAGATCACCTGGTAGAGCTTCACGTGCGGCGCGCCCTCCTTGTTGAGGAGGCTGGTGAACACGTTGCACAGCTCGAAGACGTTCTCCGCGAGGTTGGGGTAGAGCTGTTTCTCGTCGATGCTGTCCTCGGCCGCGCCGGCCGGCACCAGACCGAGCGCGGCGCCCGCGTTGGCGGCGAGGCTGAGCGTCATGCCCAGCACCGCGTAGATCTTCTGACTGTTGTCGGTGAAGATCGCGGTGGTGGTGAGCGGCACCTCGGGCGCGCTGATCGGGTCGCCGGGGCTGACAATCACCTCTCGCCCGAGAAGATCCTCGAACAGGTTGCGTACGGCTAGAGAGCCGGGAAGAACCGAGACGTCTGACATGTCTTAATCATCCCAAAATAGGAGCGAACACTTCATCGAATCGCTCAGCGGTGAAGGGTTTGACGATGAAGAACGCCGCTCCGGCGCCTTCTGCGGCGGACTTCATCTCCGGAGTGCACTCCGAGGTCACGAAGCCGAACTTGACGTTGTTGCCGGCGGCACGAAGCTGGCGCAGCACCTCGATACCGGTCATGTGCGGCATGTTCCAATCGGAGATCACCAGGTCCGGCTTCTCCGCGGTGGCCATGTCGTACGCCTCTTTGCCGTCCGCGGCCTCGATGAGAGCGTGGTCGCCGAACCCGGCCTGACGCAGGGTCCGGACGACGATCTGCCGCATCACCCGGCTGTCATCGGCGATGAGGATCTTCATGCACCCTCCTCCTTGTTGTCGGTGCTGCTCTGCCACATCGAAATGGACACCGGTTCGCCTTCCCACAACCCGTACACACCGCTGATGCGTTCGGCGTTCGGGTACCTCGCCGAGGACTCGGGCGCGAGCACCACCTGTGGAAGGGACAACTGAGAGCCCGGCGGCAGCATCGCCTTGACGTTGCCACCGACGATGTTGGCCAGTTCGCCGAGCGTGTCGGAGATGTCGTCCTCGCTCACCTCCTCGATCTCCATGGCGAGGAAGGCGGCCGCGGCGCGCTGGGCGGCGGCGCGGGAGGACGCGTAGACGACGTGCCCGGTCCAGGACCCGGTGATCGAGACCGAGGAGTGCACCTCGGACGGCTGGTTCTCGTCGTACGTGGGGATCAGTGGACTGACGCCCTCGGGATCCAGGTATGACTCCCATACCTGCTCCACCATCTCGGCGAGGTCGCTCTCATCGACCTCGACTTCGATGCTCATGAGTTCGCTCCGGTCGGGACGAGGCCCAGCAGGGCCAGCTTTTCGATCATGGCGCCCTCGGTGAAGGGCTTGATCACGTACTCGTGAGCGCCCGCCGCGAGCGCGCGGACGATCTGGCTCTGTTCGCTCTCGGTGGTGACCATCACGAGAGTCATCTCTCGCAGCCGCGGATCGGCCCGGACCTTGGTGACGAACTCGAGCCCGTTCATGTTGGGCATGTTCCAGTCGATGAGGGCCAGCTCCGGCACCTCGGTCATGTCAGCCAGAAGGTCCATCGCCTCCTTGCCGTCCCCCGCCTCCACCGCCTCGAAGTTGAGCTTCGTGACGATGCGCTTGAGGATCATGCGCATCGCGCGTGAGTCGTCGATCACCATGGCGCGCATCGGCGTCATCCCCTTCTCGCGGCGCCGACGGGCGCCGCAGTGCGAGTCCGGTAGGCAGAGGTGCGGCCGGCGGCCACCCGCTCGTAGTTGTCGTCGATCCCGATCGTGGTCTCGGCCGCACCGAGGAAGAGCAACCCGTCCGGACGAAGGACCTTCGCGGCGTTCTGCAGCACCTGACGCTTCGTGGCCACGTCGAAGTAGATGAGGACGTTGCGCAGGAAGATGACGTCGAAGGGCTGCATCGGCGGGAACGGGGCAGTGAGGCTCATGTGTTTGAACGAGACGTTCTTGCGCAGCGCCGGGATGATCCGCCAGTGCGCTCCGGCCCGCTCGAAGTACTGCACCAACTGGGTGGCCGCCAGGCCGCGGTTCACCTCGACCTGGCTGTACTCGGCCTTGGTGGCCCGCTCGACCATGGCGGTGGAGATGTCGGTGCCGAAGATCTCGTAGGTCCAGCCGGTCGGCAGCGTCTCCTGGAGCGTGATGGCCAGGCTGTACGCCTCCTGCCCGCTGGAGCTCGCCGCTGACCAGAACCGGAGTTTGCGCACCGCCGACCGGGATTTGATCAGCTCCGGCAGCACCACGTCGGTGAGCGCCGCGAACGGCTCCCGGTCCCGGAAGAAGGACGTCTCGTTGGTGGTCAGCGCGTCGATGATCTTCCGCTGGTGCGTCGGGTTCGGGCGTTTCAGGAGGTCACCGATGAACTCGTTGACGTTCGCCGCGCCGACCACCCGGGCCACCGGGATGAGCCGGGCCTCGACCAGGTACTCCTTGCCCGGCGCCAGGACGATGGACGCCTCCTTGCGCACCAGGTTGGAGACGTAGGAGAACTCCGCTTGGGAAAGGCTCATCGGGCCACCGCCGCAGGACGGCCGGTCCGCGCCCGGTTGAGCAGTGCGCCCGCGATCCGGTCCAGGGGCAGCACCTCGTCCGCCAGTCCCGCGCCGACCACGGCGCCGGGCATACCCCAGACCACCGAGCTGGCCTCGTCCTGCGCCAGCACCTCGGCACCCGAGTCTCGTAGCACTTTCGCACCACTCCGTCCGTCTTGTCCCATTCCAGTGAGCACGGCCGCGAAAGCGGAACCGCCGTACAGCGCTGCCACGGACCGGAACATCACGTCCACGGCCGGGCGGCACGAGTTCTCCTGCGGCGCTCCGCTGAGCTGGGTCAGCGTGGCCGTTCCGCGGCGATGGAAGACCAGGTGCCGGTCGCCGGGAGCGATGTAGACCGTGCCGGGCGCGAGCTCCATGCCCTCGCCCGCCTCCACCACCTTGAGCGCGGTGCTCCGATCCAGGCGCTCGGCGAACATCTTGGTGAAGACCGGCGGCATGTGCTGAGTGATCACGATCGGGACCGGCAGGTCGGCCGGCAGCCCCAGCAGGACCTTGGTGAGCGCGTCCGGCCCGCCGGTCGAGGAGCCGATCGCCAAAATGTCGATCTTTCCGCCGAGGACCCGCTTGACCGCGGGGCGAACCGGCGCCGGGCCGGGAACGCCCGGGCGTCCCGGAGCCCCCGGTGGGCCACCGGGCCGCATCGGGGCGACGCCGGGCCGCGTCGCGGCCGGGGCCGGACCGCGCGCCGGTGGGCCGGCCGGTGGGCGCCGGCGCCCACCGAGGACCTGGATCTTGGGAACCAGCTGCTCACGGACGGCCGCGATGGACTCCGCGACCGAGCCGACGTTGCTGGGCTTGGTGACGTAGTCGGTCGCTCCGGCGGACAGCGCCTCCAGAGTCGCGGTCGCGCCCGCCGCGGAGAGCGTACTGAACATGATCACCGGCGTGTTGTGCCGCTTGCGCAGCTCGCGGACCGCCTCGATGCCGTCCATCTGCGGCATCTCGATGTCCATGGTGATCACATCGGGCTTGAGCTGATCGATCTTCGTCTGGGCGAGCAGACCGTTCGCGGCCGTACCGACGACCTGGATGCCCGGTGCTTCGCCGAGAGCGTCGACGATCAGCCGACGGACCACCACGGAATCGTCGACGACGAGAACCGAGATCATTCGGCCACTCCCTTCAACCGAGCCAGGCCGGACCGAGCGCCGCCACCACCGGTGCGAGCAGCCGGTGTGCCGTTGCGGTGTCCAGCAGATCGCGGACCACGAGCGCCTGAACGGCGCCGCTGAGCATGTTCCAGACCCCACCGGCCCGTTCGGCCAGCGGAATCCCGGCCGTGTCCACCGCCTGCACCAGCAGCATCTGCGCCGCGGCCGCGGTCCGGACCCGATCCGAGAGGTACGCCGCCCACGACGCCGAATGCACGGCGGGCGACCATCCGGCGGTGTTGCGCCGGGCGTCGTCGGCCGAGGTCGAGACCCGTTGCCGGTCCTCGGGCCGCAGGGTGTGCAAACGGTCCAGCAGGGCGGACACCGTGTAGTGGTGCGGGCCCAAGTCGATCGGTGGGCCGGCCGGCAGCTTCCTGACGGCGGACACCCACCCGGCGCCGAGCCCACGGCGGGTGCCGTCGTCCAGCACCTCACGGAGGTAACTGGCGACCGCGGCGTCGCACAGCAGCGCGGTCGCGGCGGCCGCGTCCTCGCTCTGCCGGGCCGCCCGGCCGGTGCCCTCCCAGGTCCACGACATCACGTCGTAGCGCAGGCAGGTCAGCAGGGCGTCGACCGTACCGATCGGCGCGCGCTCGACCAGTGCGAGGTTCCCGGCCGGGTCGTCCTTCGACATCGCCTTGAGCGACGGCATGCGACGGGCGGCACTCTCCACCTCCACCCAGAGCGGGCCCCGGATGTTCTCGTCGGGCAGCCGTCCGGCGAGCACGGGGAGGTCTCCGGCCTGCAGCCGCAGGGCGCGCAGCAGAACCTCGGCCGCGGCCGCCCCGCCTTCCAGGCGGGTCAGGTCGAAGCCCAGGACGGGGGCGCTGACCAGGCTGTACATCAGTTGGTGGCGCGGTATGTGTCGACGGCCTGATTGACGTCGAGAGCCAGCATCAACCGCCCGTCCAGCTTGAATGTGCCGACCACGAGCTCCCGGGTGGGACCGCTCAGCGTGTCCGGTGGCGGCTCGAACGTCTCGTCGTCGAGATCCACCACCTCGCCGATCTTGTCCACCAGCAGGGACACCGGTTCGCCGTCACCGCGCAGGATGACGTTCATGACCGGGCCCTGCAGGGCCTGGCGGGCCAGCCCGAGCTGTACCCGCAGGTCCACCGCGGCGATCACCTGGCCGCGCAGGTTGAAGAGTCCACCGACGGCCGGCGGGGCGAGCGGCACCGGGGTGTACTCGTTGTACGAGAGCACCTCCTGCACGGTGTGCACCTCGACCCCGAAGAGCTGGCCGTCCACCTCGAAGGTCGCGAACTGACGACTCGCCATGTCAGACCTCCACCATCATGTCGTCCATGGAATCGCTGTAGAAGTTCGGATCCGCGGCGAGGATGGCCCGGCGCACGTCGAGCAGCTCGGTGACCCGCTGCTGGATCACCGCGGTGCCGACCAGGCCGTCCTCCTCCGCGTCGCGGCGTGCGGTGGTCGAGTTCTCGGCGATGTCCACGATGCGGTCCACGACCAGTGCCACGCTCTTTCCGCCCTCGCTGTAGACGACCACCGACACGGTGTCGCCCTCCAGCTCCTCGCCGTACGCGCCGAGCAGGTGGGACAGGCGCACCAGCGGCAGGATCTGCCCGCGGTACTGCACCACCTCCCGCGACCCGGCGTGCTCGATCCGGTCCCGGGGGAACTCCTCGAGCCGGGTGACGGTGTCCAGCGGGATCGCCACGCGACGTTCGCCGACCGCGGTGACCAGCAGGCGCTCGGTGCCGCCGCCGCCCTGACCGCGCTTCTCCGCGACGCTCTCCCGCTCCTGGTCCACGGCCAGGTGCGAGCGCCGGGCCAGCGACGAGACGTCCAGGATGAGGCCCACCTTGCCGTCGCCCAGGATGGTCGCTCCGGCGTACAGCCCGATGTCCTTGAATCGGGTGTTGAGGGCCTTGACGACGACCTCCTCGGTGTTCAGCACCCGGTCGACGACCAGGCCGAACCGCCGGCCGTCGGCCTGCAGCACCATGATGTAGACGCCCTGGTCGCCACCGACCTCGAGGCCGAGCGCCCGGTCCAGGCGGACCAGCGGGAGCAGCTTGCCGCGCAGCCGGTAGACCGGTGCGCCGGAGGCGTACTCGACCTTGGTGGTGTTGCCGTCGATGAAGACCAGCTCGAGCACCGCGACCTGCGGCACGACGTAGCGCTGGTCGCCGCAGTCGACGGTGAGCGCCTGGATGATCGCGAGGGTCAGCGGGATGGTGAGCCGCCAGACCGTACCCTCGCCGGGTGTCGAGTCCACGCTGACCGCGCCACCGATGTTCTCGATGTTGGTCTTCACGACGTCCATGCCGACGCCGCGGCCGGACACGTTGGTGACCTTGGCGGCGGTGGAGAAGCCGGGCTGGAACACCATCGCCATGATGTCGCGCTTGTCCATGTTCGGAATCTGCTCCGGGCGGAGCAGGCCGTTGTCCACGGCCTTCTGCGCGATCCGCTCGACGTTCAGCCCGGCGCCGTCGTCGGCGACCTCGACCGCCACGTGACCACCCTCGTGGTACGCGCGGAGCGTGAGCGTGCCCTCCGGGCCCTTGCCGCTGGCGATCCGCCGCTCCGGCTCCTCGATGCCGTGGTCCACCGCGTTGCGCACCAGGTGCGTCAGCGGGTCCTTGACCGCCTCCAGCAGGCTCCGGTCGAGTTCGGTCTCCTTGCCCTCCATGACCAGCGCGACCTGCTTGCCGAGCGAGTTGCTCAGGTCCCGGATGACCCGGGGCAGCTTGGACCAGATGTGCTCGATGGGCTGCATCCGGGTCTTCATGATGCCCTCTTGCAGCTCACTGGTGATCATGCCGAGCCGCTGGGCGCTGCGGACCAGACCGGAGTCGCCGGTCTCCATCACGCCGCGGACCAGCTGGTTCCGGGCCAGCACCAGCTCGCCGACCATGTTCATCAGGGTGTCGAGCAGGTCGACGTCGACACGGATCGCGCTGTCCGCGATGCTGCGCTTCGGCGCCTGGGACTGCAGCGCCTCGCTGACCGCGGCCGGCTGCGCCTTGCCCTCCTCCAGCAGGATGGTGCCGAGCTTGCGCTCGTCGCCCTCGATCTGCTGCTGGAGCGCCGAGGCGACGTCGGAGGACTGGGCCGCGCCCGCGTCGACCAGGATCTGGCCGAGCGGCTGGCGCTGGTCGGCGACCGGCTCGGGCGCCCGGCGAGCGGCCGCGGCCTCCTGCTCGACGCTCACCGGGGCCTCGGCGGCGGGGGCCTCGGCCACCGGTGCGGCCGGAGCCGCCACCACAGCGGCCGGAGCCGCCGGCGCGGCGGCGGGAGCGCTGTCCGTAGGGGCGTTCATCTGCGCCTGGATCTTGACGATCACCCTCTCGATGTCGACCTCGGCCTCGGACCCGTTCTCCTCGATCGAGGAGAGGATGGACCGGACGCCGTCGATGCAGAGCAACAGGACGGTGATGGTCTCCGGGGTGACGGGCTGTACGCCGTCGCGGAGCCGGGACAGCAGGGACTCACCCGCGTGCGCGAGCTTCTCCAGACGGGAGAACGCCAGGAATCCACTGGTGCCCTTGATCGTGTGGATCGCCCGGAAGATACGGGAGATCAGGTCACGCGAGCCCGGTTCCTGTTCGAGGCTGACGAGGTCCCGGTCGATCTGGTCCAGGTTCTCGTGGCTCTCCATCAGGAATTCGCCGACGATCTCACCAAGGTCTTCCACGACTTACTACCTCCTGCTCGGCTTCACAGGCCACATCGGCGGATGATGGCGCGGGCTGAGAACACTCAGGCTTCTCCGCCCGGACGCCGGTAGCGGTAGCCGAAACCCCGGACGGATTCGATGGGCGAATCGTCGGGATCGGACCAGCCCAGCTTCCGGCGCAGGCGGAGCACCGCGAACTTGACCCGCTCCTGGCCGATGCCGGTCGGGTCGTCCCACGCCTGGGTCAGCAGCTGGTTCGGGCTGAGAACCGCGCCGGCATGCCGCACCAGCGCGTTGAGCAGGCGAAACTCGGTGGGCGTGAGGCGTTTCTCCTCACCCTTGACGTAGACCCGGCGCTTGGTCGGGTCGAGGTGCACGAGACCGTCGTCGTAGACCTGGCTGGCCCAGGTGTTCTGCCCGGAGGAGGAGCGCCGCAGCAGCGCCTCGACCCGGGCCAGCAGCTCGTTGTTGGCGAACGGCTTGGTCAGGTAGTCGTCGGCGCCGCCCCGCAGGCCGCGCACCTTCTCCGTCTCCTGGCCGTGTGCGGTGAGGACCAGCACCGGGACGTCCGAGACGTCCCGCAGCCGTTCCAGCACCTGCCAGCCGTCCATCTCCGGCAGGCCGACGTCGAGCACCACCAGGTCGGGGTGTTCGGCGTAGGCCTCCTTCAGCCCGGAACGGCCGTCGGCGGCGTGCGCCACCTCGTATCCGGCCCGGCTGAACAACATCCGGAGAGCGAGTGCGATGTCCGGGTCGTCCTCGACCACGAGAAGGCGACTCATCGTTTGCTCACCCTGCCCCCAACTCGCGCTCGTGCCTGTGCCGGCACGGCCGATCTCCGCCGCACCACCGCGCGAGCGGGAAGAAATGTCCGACGGCGCAAACACACCATAGCGTGATGTGACCGCCTATTTACGGACAGTGACAGTCTAGCGCCGAGGGGTGCGCCCGGAGCCGGTCCGCGAGGATCCACCCACCCGACCCGCCCGGGGGTACCCCCTCGGCCCGATCGGGACATCCCTACAGCCTGACATTTCTCGTACGGCTTATCGCCCGTTCCGCGAAAGATGTGACACGCCGCGTGCAACGGGGTGCGATAACCGTGACGGGCGATCCGCGCCCGTATCTGCGATCCGGGAGGCACCCGTGTTCGACCTGGTGGTACGACGTGTCGCCGCGCTCGTGGCAGCACCCACGCTGTTCGTTCTCTCAGCACCGGCGCTGGGCCACGGGCCGATCGTCCCGCCGCGGCCGCTGGCCGGCCCGCCATCGACCGCCGCCCCCACACCGAGCGCGCCCGGTCCGGCCGTCGCGCCCCGCACCACGCTCTCACTGCCGGCGGCGACGACCGTCGTCCCGCGACCGGTCACCACCACCGTCACCCGGCGGCCGGTCACCACCACCGTCGCCCCGCGGCCGGTCACCACCACCGTCACGCGGCGGCCGGTCACCACCGCCGTCGCCCCGCGGCCCGCGGCGAACCCGGCCCAGCTCCGGGCCCGCGCCGTGATGGTCCAGGTGGTCCGGCTCACCAACGAGACCCGCCGTGACGCCGGCTGCCCCAGCCTCACGGTCGACGGCCATCTGGTCACCGCGTCCCTGCGGCAGAGCCACTACATGGCCCGGACCAGGCTCTTCAGCCACGTCTGGCGGGACGGCTCGACGTTCGTGGACCGCAGCGAGGACGCCGGCTACCAGCAGCCCGCCGGGGAGAACATCGCCTGGGGCTACCGCACCGCACCGGAGGTGGTGTCCGCGTGGATGGCCAGCCCGGGACACCGGCGCAACATCCTCAACTGCAAAGCCCGCTCGATCGGGGCCGGCGTGGCGTACGCGGCCGACGGCACCCCGTACTACACGCAGGTCTTCGGCTGGCGGTAACGGCTCAGAGAGCGCAGTTGATCAGGACCGGCTCCGGGCGCAACTCGACACCGAACCGGGCCTGGACCCCGTCCCGGATCGTCCGGGCCAGGTCCAGCAGCGCCGTCGTGCTGCCGTCCCCCCGGTTGGTCAGCGCCAGCGTGTGCTTGCCCGAGATGGCGACGCCGGCACCGGCGTACCCCTTCGGGAAGCCGGCCCGCTCGATCAGCCAGGCCGCCGGAAGCTTCACGGTCCCGTCCGCGGTCGGCCAGTGCGGCATCTCGCCCAGCGTCGCGAAGAACTCCACGGGGACCACCGGGTTGGTGAAGAACGACCCGACCGACCAGGTGTCCCGGTCCTCCGGATCGAGGACCATCCCCTTGCCGGCCCGCAGCTTGAGCACGGTGTCCCGGGCCTGCCGCAACGGGACCCGCTCCCCGGCCGAGGCGCCGAGGGTGCGGGCGAGTTCGGCGTACCGGATCGGGGCCGACTCCGCCGAGCGGGCGAGCCGGAAGTCGACCGCGGTGACCAGGTGCCGGTCGTCGTGCTTGAACACGCTGGACCGGTAGCCGAAACGGCACTCGGCCGGCGTCATGACACGGGTCTCGTCGGCGATCCGGTCGTACGCGTGCACCGCCTCGATGGTGTGCGCGACCTCCTGGCCGTACGCCCCGACGTTCTGGATCGGGGTGGACCCGGCCGCGCCCGGGATGCCGGACAGGCACTCGACGCCGGACAGGCCGTTCGCCACGGCGTACGCCACGAAGTCGTCCCACGGCTCGCCGGCCGCGACCCGGACCAGGACGCCGGAGGGGTCCTCGCCGACCACCTCGATCCCCCGGTCGCGCAGCAGCAGCACCTCGCCGTCGAAGCCGGAGTCGCCGATCACGACGTTGCTGCCGCCGGCCAGGACCAGCAGCGGCCGGCCCTCCGCGGTGGCCCCGCGCACCGCGGCGACGGCCTCGTCCGTATGGACCGCGGTGGTCACTGTGCCGGCGGGCCCGCCGAGGCGTAGCGTCGTGTACGCCGCCAGGGAAGTGTCAGTCACGACGCTCACCCTAAGCTCACACTGCGGGGGGTTTTACCGGCGGTCCGGCCGAGTGGGGGACGAGAGCGATGAACAGGTTGCACGCGACGAAGGATTTCTGGCTCGCGGCGCTGCGCGCCGACGGTCCGGCGCTCTACGACGCCGTCGCCGAGAGCGGGCCGGACACGGCGGTCCCGGCCTGCCCGGACTGGTCCGTCGCCGATCTCACCCACCACGTGACCACGGTGCTGAACTGGGTGCGGGCCACGGCGACACGCGGGGTGACCGAGCGGATGGAGGGTTTCGTCCCTCCGGATCGCCCGGCCGAGTGGTCCGAGGCGCTGGACCACCTGCGCCGTGAGATCACCGGCACGATCGAGACGCTGGAGGCGCTGGACCCGGACTTCCCGGCGTGGAACTGGGCGCCGCAGCCGAAACGGGCGGTCTTCTGGCATCGCCGGATGGCGCACGAGCTCTCGGTGCACCGGTGGGACGCCGAGTCGGCCGCCGGACGGGCCACCCCGATCGAGACGAAACTCGCCACCGACGGCGTGAGCGAGATCCTGGACACCTGGCTGCCGGCCGGCAAGCGCCAGGGCCCGACCGATCTGCACGGCGTCGTGCACCTGGTCGGGACGGACGCGGCACAGGAGTGGTTCGTCCGGCTGCGCGGCGCCGGCATCGCCCTGCTGGACACCGGCACGATCCTGGACAGCGATGATCACCACCCACGGGCCAAGGTCACCGGCGCGGCGAGCGACCTGCAACTGGCCCTCATGGGCCGCAAGCGCACCGACCAACTGGCCCTCACCGGCGATCCGCGGCTGGTGCAGGCCTTGCGCACCGGTTGAGGTTCGAAGTCAAGGGCCGTTGTCACCGCGTCGGTAGGCCCTAAGATGAACCGGTTAAGTTATGCGGATCATCGTTAGCGGATCATCAGGAAGCGGAGAAGACATGACGGCAACCGTCACGTCCACGTCGGCGCAGCCGGCCCCCGCGGGGATCACCTTCCCCGAAGGTTTCATCTGGGGAGCGGCGACGGCCTCGTACCAGATCGAGGGCGCCGTGCGGGAGGACGGCCGCGGCACGTCCATCTGGGACACCTTCAGCCGTACGCCCGGCAAAGTCTTCGCCGGGCACACCGGCGATGTCGCCTGCGACCACTACCACCGGTACGCCGACGACGTCGCGCTGATGGCAGACATGGGCCTGGCCTCGTACCGCTTCTCGATCGCCTGGCCCCGGATCCGTCCCGACGGCACCGGCCCGGTCAACGTCCGTGGCCTGGACTTCTACGACCGGCTCACGGACGAACTACTCGGCAAGGGCATCGCCCCGGTGGTCACGCTCTACCACTGGGACCTGCCGCAGACGCTGGAGGACCGGGGCGGCTGGACCAACCGGGAGACCGCGGAGGCGTACACCGAATACGCCGAGATCGTCCACCGTCGCCTCGGTGACCGGGTCGCCACCTGGACCACGCTGAACGAGCCGTGGTGCTCGGCCTACCTCGGGTACGCCTCCGGCCTGCACGCGCCCGGCATCCAGGACCCGGTCGCCGCCCTGACCGCGGTGCACCACCTCAACCTGGCCCACGGCATGGCCGCCCGGGCGCTGCGCGCGGCCGGCGCGAAGAGCATCAGCATCACGCTGAACCCGAGCGCCGTCGCCCCGCTCGACCCGGACAGCGCAGCCGACCGTGCCGCCGCCCACCTGATCGACGGCCTGGCCAACCGGATCTTCCTGGACCCGATGCTCAAGGGCCACTACCCGGCCGACGTGCTGGCGCACATCTCCCGGCTCGCCGACCCGGTCTGGATCCGCGACGGCGACGAGGCGATCATCAACGCCCCGATCGACATGCTCGGCCTCAACTACTACGCCCCGGCGTACGTCTCGGCGGCCCCCGGCCACCCCGGCCCGCTCGACTACCCGGGCAGCCACGGCATCAAGTTCCGGGCGCCGGTCGGCCCGGTCACCGACATGAACTGGCAGATCGAGCCGGCCGCGCTGACCCGCCTGCTGACCCGCCTGCACCGGGACTACCCCGGCGTACCGCTACTGATCACCGAGAACGGCGCGGCGTACCCGGACGGCCCCACCGAGAACGGCGAGGTCCACGACCTGCGCCGGATCGACTACGTGGACGCCCACCTGCGCGCCTGCCACGACGCTCTGGCGGCCGGAGTGGATCTGCGGGGATACTTCGCCTGGTCGTTGATGGACAACTTCGAATGGTCCGAGGGCTACGCCAAGCGTTTCGGTATGGTGCACGTCGACTACACCACGCAGCAGCGGGTGCTCAAGGACAGCGCGAAGTGGTACCGCGAGGTGATCCGCCGCAACGGCCTGGACTGAGCGGAATCAGAGCGGGGGGCTTGTGACGACGCGGGAACGCCCGACCCTGGAAGCGGTCGCCCGTCATGCCGGGGTCTCCCGTGCGACGGTGTCCCGCGTCGTCAACGGTTCGACCACGGTGGCGGCCTCGATCCGTGAGGCCGTCAACCGGGCCGTCGACGAGCTCGGCTACGTGCCGAACCAGGCGGCCCGGAGCCTGGTCACCCGGCAGACCGACTCGATCGCGCTGATCCTGCCGGAGACGGCGAATCGGGTCTTCTCCGACGACCTGTTCTTCCCGGCCATCATCCGCGGCGTCGGCTCCGAACTGGAGGCCGCGAACAAACAGCTGGTGCTGATGATGGCCGGTTCGGCCGCCGGCTACGCCCGGGTCGAGCGCTACGCGGTGGCCGGCCACGTCGACGGCGTCATGTTCGCCTCGATCCACGGCGCCGACCCGCTGCCCGGCCTGCTGGCCCGGCGCGGCATACCGGTGATCTGCTCCGGCCGTCCGATGATCGCCGACCCGCCGGTGCCCTACGTGGACGTCGACCACGCCGGTGGTGTCGCCGCGGCACTCCGCCATCTGATCGCTTCCGGCCGTCGGCGGATCGCCACCATAGCCGGACCACAGGACATGGTGGCCGGCCTCGAACGCCTCACCGGCTACCACGACACCCTGCGCGCGGCCGCCCTCCCGGAACTCGTCGCCACCGGCGACTTCACCCGCGACTCCGGCATCACCGCGATGCGCGAGCTCCTCGACCGTGATCCGGATCTCGACGCCGTCTTCGCCGCCTCCGACCTGATGGCCCACGGCGCCCTGCAAGCCCTGCGTGAGGCCGGTCGCCGCGTCCCGGCGGACGTCGCGGTGATCGGCTTCGACGACTTCGAGATCAGCCGCTACAGCGATCCCCCGCTCACCACGGTGCGCCAGCCGATCGGCGAGGCCGGCCGGACCATGGCCCGCGAGCTGCTCCGGCTGATCGCCGGCGACCCCAGCGTGCCACCCGCGATCATCCTGCCCACGGATCTCGTCATCCGCGCCTCCGCCTGATCATTTCCGGACCTCCCGGCCGTCGCCACGGCCAGCTCAGCGTCCCTCCCGCCAGCCTTTCCGGTACGCCTACCCGAACCCACCGTGGGCGACCCGCGATCTCCCCGCGACTCCGGACCGAGAACGCGCCCGCCGGGCTTGAGTGGGTGGTCCAGCTGGTCGTGGAACCACCGAACTCAGCCCGGCGGGCGCGGCACAGGCTGTAGCGGGCAGCAGGCTCGCGCCGGACGGACGGGACGGTCCGAATCGGACGGGGCGAAGTTCCGCGTACCGCGAAATGGCGCAAGCGACAGGCGGACCTGGACCGGTCACGGAAAGACGGCGGCGTGGACCGTGCGGCCAACGGCCGCGGTCTCGGCACCGAAGAGCACCAGCACGGCGGCCCGGACAGACCGTGGCTCGGCGTCTCGGAGCACGCTGAGCGCCTGCCGCACGGCGTCCTCGACCGGCCAGCGATAGACACCGGCCGAGATCAGCGGGAACGCGATCGACTCGGCACCGAGTTCGTCGGCGACCTGGAGCGAGTTCGTGTAGCAGGCACGCAACAGCTCGGAGCGGTCCTCGGCGGCGCTGAAGACGGGCCCGACCGTGTGCACCACCCAGCGGGCGGGCAGGCGCCCGGCGGTGGTCGCTACGGCCTGGCCGACCGGAAGTCCACGGCCGTATCTCGAGGCCCGCAGCATCCGGGTCTCGGCCAGGATCTCCGGTCCGCCCTTGCGGTGGATCGCCCCGTCCACCCCGCCGCCACCGAGCAGCGACGAGTTGGCCGCGTTGACGATCACGTCGGCACTCTGGGCGGTGATGTCGCCCTCGATCAGTTCGACCCTCACAGCGAGGCGGTGCTGGTGATCTCGATGGGCTTGCCGAGCGATTGCCGGGCCAGCAGGGTGGCGCCGGCGATGGCGGCCGGCATCAGCAGGATCGCGCCGAGCGGAATCAGGAAGCAGACGAAGACGGCCGCACCGAAACCCAGGACCAGCGGCTTGCGCTGCGCGAGCGTGGCACGGCGGTGACGCAGCCGTTGACCGCGCCGCTGGAACGGGACGCCGGTCAGTTCCAGGGCGAGCAGCCAGCCGCCGACCGCGCCGGCCAGGACCGGGATCACGGTCTGGCCCACGAACGGCAGGAACCCGAGCAGGAAGAGCGGGATGCCGATCAGGATCGAGACGCCGATCAGCTTGAGTGAGTCGGCCAGGCTGCGGCGCAGCGCCCGCAGGAGGCTGATGTCCACCGCGTCGGGCACACCGCCGAACCGGTCCTCGACCAGCTCGGAGATCTTCTCGTAGAACGGGTCGCCGATCAGCAGCGTCACCGCGGTGAAGGTGAGGACGCTGAACAGCACGCTCAGACCGAGCACCGCGGCGCCGCCGAGAACCCGGAGGGTGCCGCGCTGCCAGCCGGACCAGTCGTCGGCGAACCAGGTGACCTGTGCGGAGAGGTCCGGCAGATAGCGCAGCAGGAAGATCAGGGCCGCGGTGTAGAGGACGCCGGACAACAGCGCGGGAATCAGCCCGATCAGGAACAGCCGCGAGTTGCCCAGCACCAGGCCGAGTCCACGGCCGAGGAGCCCGGCCCCGGACACGAACTCGCGCAGGGCCGAGACCGGACGACTTCGATCACCGCTCACGTTTCGGAAGCTTAGAACCCGGTGTCATCCGGCGGCGGCGGGGGCGGATCCGGACGGGGCCGCGGTGGTGCTCGGCGACGGCGGGGTGGCGGACGGGCTCGCCGGCTGGTCCGGCTGCGTCGGCGTGGGGACCGGTGGTGCGGTGAGCGGCGGATCGGTGGTCTCGGCCGGTGCCGGGGTCGCCGACTGGACGACGGTCACGATCGCGGTGACCGTACTGGGCCCGGCGGCGGGCACTGACGATGCGGGCAGCGGGTCGGCGGTGACACGTGGTGGCCGGGCCGTGTAGCCGGGGGCCCGGTCCCGGGTCGGGCTCGTTTCCGCCGGGGCGGCGCCCAGGCCGCCGTCACCACCGATGGCGCCGGGCCCGAGCGGACCGTTCGGGGCGCCGAGGGTGGTCTGACGCGCGGACGGCGCGCCGAGCGCCCAGCCGGCCACGACCGCGAACGGCAGCCCGAGAACCACCAAAGCGAAGAAAACGGACTTGGGGGACAAGCGCACGTAATACTCACCGCACCGCGGCGGGAAAGGTTACGGCTTTTCGGACATAGGCCCCGAAGTTATGCGTTGAGAAATCCGGCGATCCGCTCCCGCAGCTCGGTCCGGGCATTCCAGAGCACCGCCGGACGGTCGAAGACCTCCAGCTCAGCGCCGGGCAGCAGGCCGGCGATCCGCTCCGCCCACGCCACCGGGTGCACGTCGTCGCCGAGACAGCCGATCACCAGCGCCCGGCCCCGGAACCGCCGCAACGCCGACGCGTCGGCCAGCGGCGGCGACGACCACACCGTCTCGATCTCCGGCGCCAGCCCGTCCCGTTGCAGTTGCTCCACCCGCTGCCGCAGAAAACTCCAGCCGGCCGGAGTGTTACGCACCGACGACGGCAGGTCCGACTCGACCGCCGCGGCGATCATCGCGGCCTCCCCCGACTCGACCGACGCCAGCAGCCGCTCCAGACGCTGCGCCGACGCGGCCGGCCTGGCCCCGTCCAGAGCGGCCGGCAGGTAGAGGACCACCCGCTCGAACCGCTCCGGCGTGGCGGCCAGCAGACGGCACAGCGCGGCGGCTCCCATGCTGACGCCCAGCGCCCGGGTGGCCCCGGCCAGATCGGCGACACCGCGCAGGTCGTCGGCCAGATCGGCGAAGCTCCACGGCCCGGGCGGCACATCCGAACGACCGTGCCCCCGGAAATGGAAGAACACCCGGCGGCCGGCGACCGCGCTGCCCAGCGGGCGGGTGCCGGACACATCCCCGGCGAGGCCGTGCGCGAACACCGTCACCGGGTCACCGGCGCCGGTGACCAGCTGCTCCACCCGTACCCCCGAGGGAAGGGTGACCAGCTCGGTGGCCGGACCCGGCAACGTGGGGCGACCGGTCCGCGGGCCGGTCCGGTCCATCCGCTGCAGGCGCGGGCCACCGTCCGGAGGAGGTGGGCCGAAACGTCTCCTCAAGCGACGGTCCGGATCACCAGAAGCCCTTGCCGTCGGACAGATCCTTGAGACCCGGACGGACGTCGAGCATGTAGATGAGTGCCGCGGCGACACCGATCATCGTGATGATGAGCAGGCCGCCCATGGTGATCACGGTCAGCACCAGACAGACGCCGATGATCGCGGCCCACGCGCCTTTCGGCAGGGTGCCGAGCGCCTGGAAGCCCGCGCCGCGCTGTGTCAGGCAATGGATCAGCGCGACCGCCTGCACGGCCATGGACACGAGCCAGATGGCGGCGTTCAGATAAAAGCGGACGTCGTCGAAGAAGATGGGCGCGGCGGAGGTGGCCATGAGGAAGAGTCTATGCCGCAGGCCCCGGCAAACGCCGGGGCCCGCGGATCATGTCGGATTTGTCGATCACTCCGCCGGCTTCACGGCGGGGGTGGCCGGCTTGGCCCGCTTGCGCGGCTTCGGCGCGGCCTCGACGGCCTTGGCCTCGGTCACCGTGGCCTCGACGGCCTTCGGCTCCTCGGTGGCCTCGATGTCGGCGTTGACCACGTCGGCGGCCTCGACCACACCGGTGCCGACGACACGCTCGCCACGAGCCACCAGCTCGTTGTAGACGGCGAGGGCGCGCTCCTGGGCGACCTGGGCGAAGGTGGTCGCGGCGGTGGCGGCGGTGTCCCGGAGCGCGACGAAGTCGGTCTCCTGGGCCTTGCCACGCAGCTCGGCGGCCTTGGTGCCGGCCTGCTCGTTGTAGGCGCGGAGCGAGGCGACGGCCTGGTTGCTCAGCTCGGTGACGACGGCCGGCAGCTTGCGAAGCTGCTCATACGCCAGGTCACCGGCGCCGGCAGCGGCGTAGAGGGGGGTCGGGATCTTGGTCTTGGTCTGCTCGGTCATTTCGTCTCCTCGGCGTCTTCTCCGGGCGGGGCATTGCGGGCGTTCTCGTTGCGGAACGTCTCGTAGATCTGCGTCAGGGACTGCTTCTGCGCGATCGTGAGCTCCGGGTCGACCGCGATGGCGGCCAGCACTCCCTGCTGGCCCTCTCCATCGAGCAGCCCAGCCCGCAGATACATCGCGGGCGTCGACACTCGCAAGGCGCTGGCGATCTGCTGCAGCACCTCGGCGCTCGGCTTGCGAAGGCCACGCTCGATCTGGCTCAGATACGGATTACTGACGCCCGCCTTGTCGGCGAGCTGCCGGAGCGAGATCCTCGCGGTCTGCCGCAGGTCTCGGATGAACGATCCGATGTCCTCCGGCAGATCCTTCGGTGTGGCCATGAATCGAACCTAGCTCGCAGTGCTAGCTCCTGCAAGCAAAGTGCTTGCAATAGTTAGCGTGAAGCCGGTCACCCGTAGGGAAACCCACCCGGAGGACCCCTCTTCAGAGGACGGCGCGAACCTCGCCCACCGGCACACCGCCACCCAGGACCCACTCCGGCAGGTCGGGAACGTCCAGGCCGAGTCGGCGCAGGGCGGCGAGCAGCACCGGTACGCGCGCCCGAGTCGAGCCGTCGGAAATCTTCAGTGCCACCGCTCCGACACCGGCCATCGCGGCCGCGGACACCCCGTCGGCGCCGCGTTTCACGATCAGGCCCGGCATCCTGGTCATCAGCACGGTGTCCTCCGAGCCGGTGCCCGCCACCAGCTCCGGGTCGGCCCGCATCGCGTCGGCGACCCGGCGCTCCGGGGTGCCGGGCGCCGCCTCGACCAGGGTGAGGAAGGCCCGGGCCAGGCCGAGAGGGGAGATCGCGAAGATCGGCGCACCGCAGCCGTCCACCCCGAGCGCGGCGATCGGCTCACCGGACAGCCGGCTCACGGTGCCGGCCAGCATCGTCTGCAACGGGTGGCCGACCTCCAGGTACGACTCCAGCGGCCAGCCGTTGACCACGCAGGTGGCGAGGAAACCGGCGTGCTTGCCGGAACAGTTCATCAGGATCCGCTCGGGCCCACCGCCGCCCCGGAGCCAGTCCCGCTGCGCCACCACACCCAGCGGCAGGTCGGCCGGGCAGCGCAGCGCCTCCGGCCCGAGCCCGGCCGCGGCCAGGATGGCGCGAACCCGTTCCACGTGGAACGGCTCGCCGTCGTGGCTGGCGCTGATCAGGGCGAGGTCCGCCTCCTCCCGTGGCGTCAGGCCGGCGTTCAACAGGCCGACGGTCTGCAATGGTTTGCTAGACGACCGGGGGAAGAAGGGCTTCTCGACGTCCCCGATGCTCGTGCCACCGTGAACGGCCACGACACCGTGGTGGACACTCTCCACGAAACCGGAACGGACCACCTCCGCCACGATCATCGGGGCGGGACCCCGAGCAGCTCGCGGGCCTGCGCCGGAGTGAGCGGCGGGCGCTGGGAGAGCTGGGCGAAACCGACCGCGCGGGCCACCAGCTGCATGTTCGACTCGACGGGACGGCCCCTGCCGTACGTCAGGGTGTCCTCCATCCCGACCCGCAGATGACCACCGGCCGACAGCGACGCCAGCATCACCGGGATGGTGCTCCGGCCGATGCCGGTCGCCGAGAACGTGGTGCCCGCCGGCAGGTCACGGATGACCTGCTCGCAGCCGACGAGCGCGGCCGCCGTGCCGGGCATCCCACCGGGCACGCCCATCACCAGGTCGACGTGCACGTGGCCACCGGCCGGCAGACCGTGCTTGGCGAGCAGCCGTTGCAGGGTGGTGAGCTGTCCCAGGTCGAAGATCTCGTACTCCGGCACGATGCCCCGCTCCTGCATACGGGTGTGCAGGTCGACGATGAACTCCCAGCGGTTCAGGAACACGTCGTCGCCGAAGTTGACGGTGCCCATCGTGCACGAGGCCATCTCCGGGGCGGCGTCCAGCACGGCCAGCCGGTCGGCCTCCGGGTCGTGCACCGATCCGCCCGAGGACAACTGCACGATCAGGCCGGTGCCCTCCCGCAGTGCGGCGACGGTGTCCCGCAGGCGGCCCTGATCCAGGGTGGGCCGGGCGGCCTCGTCCCGGATGTGGACGTGAATGATCGAAGCGCCCAGCGCCTCGCACTCCTTGGCGGTGGTCACCAGCTCGCCCAGGGTCACTGGCAGAGCCGGCACATCCGCCTTGCTGCTCTCCGCGCCGGTCGGGGCGACGGTGATCAAGGTCCCGGTCATGCCGGTCATCCTGCCACGCCTCACCCCACGTCGATGGCCGCCGCTGACTCCCCCACCGACAGGTCGGCGTCGTCGGGCACGTTGCGCTTCACCACGGCCAGTGCGATCATGCCGAGCTCGTGGTGACGAACCGCGGTGCCGACGAAACCGACCGCCCGGCCGGCCAGCTCCACCGCCGTGCCCCGGGCCGGCGGATGATCGGTGGCCACCCCGTCCAGGTGCAGCAGCACCAGACGGCGCGGCGGGCGGCCCATGTTGTGCACCCGGGCGACCGTCTCCTGGCCGCGATAGCAGCCCTTCTCCAGATGTACGGCAGGGGCGGTCAGCTCCACCTCGGCCGGAATGGTGCGGTGGTCGGTCTCCCAGCCCAGCCGCGGGATCCGGCGGGCCACCCGGACCGCCTCGAACGCCCACAACCCGGCCCGCGGCACACCCAGCTTCTCGATCACCGCGTCCTTGGACTCCCGGGGCACCAGCAGGTCCACGCCGAGCGGCACACGGCGGGCCAGACCGCCTTCGAATGCCCGTACCGCATAGAGGGTTGTCGGCGACGGAGGCACCGAGCCGGCGGCGAACCTGGGGCCGGGCACCGCGCCCACCCGGGGCTCGGCGAGGCCCGGGACGAGATCGGCCGCCGCCGGGCCGACCAGCGAGAGGACCGCCAGCTCAGCGCTCGCGTCACGGGGCTCCACCCGGGTGAAGAACCGCATCGTCTCCAGATACTTCAACAGGCCCGCGCCGACGCCGGGCTCGGTGTCCAGCCACGCGGTCGTGCCGTCCTCGGTGACGAACGCGTGCTGCTCGACATGCCCGTTCGGGGAGAGGACCAGCAGCTCGCTGCCCTGACCCGCGGTGATGCCGGAAAGATGCTGGGTGGTCAGCGTGTGCAGCCAGCTCGCCCGCTCCTCGCCGGGAACCGCGATCACCTCACGGTTCGACCGGTCGACCAGGCCCACCCCGGTCTCCAGCAGGCGCTGCTCACGCATCGGGTCACCGAAATGCGCCGGCACCCCGGCGTCGGCCGAACCGGGGTCGAGTTCCTCGACCATGACGACGGTCACTCGGACTCCTTGCAGTTGCCGCACAGGCCGAACAGCGAGACGTGCCCGACGTCCACCCGGAACTCCCGCTCCCGCAGAAGCAGACCGGTGACCGGCTCCATCACCGCCGGATCGACCTCGGCGATCGAGCCGCACGACCGGCACACCAGATGGACATGCTGATCCTCGCCGGCCGGATGATACGTCGGCGAGCCGTGCGACAGATGGGTGTGATTGACCAGCCCCAGCTCCTCGAGCAGCTCAAGGGTGCGGTAGACGGTCGTGATGTTCACCCCGGCGGCACGCTCGCGGACCGCGTTGTGCACCGACTCCGGCGTCGCATGACCGAGTTCGTGCACCGCTTCGAGGATCAGCTGACGCTGGGGGGTGAGTCGCAGGCCCCGCTCGCGGAGCATGGCGGCTAGCGATGTGGCGGACACGCTACGAGCATAGTTCGCCGGATCTCCCGCGGCGCCCGCCACATCCTCGCCGGAACGCCCGCTCAGCCGCCGATCCGCAGCAGCCGGGCCGACATGTGCGGGTGCAGTTTGCTGTTGTCGATGGAGATCTCGTGGGCGTAGAGCAGCGCACCCTCGACGATCCCGAACAGCCGGTGACCGCCGGTGACGTGCAGCCCCGACGGTGTGTAGGCGACCGCGTCGGCCGACATCTCCAACCGCGTGTTGTTCGCCTTGCCCAGGTAGAGCTCGGCCACCCCGTCCGGCCGGATCATGGTGGCTTCCATCTCGTCACCCGGGCGGCCGTCGACCAGCACCGGGCGCCAGAACCCGGACTCGACCAGGGCCTGCCCGATCGGCTTCGACTCGTCGTCGAGCAGCCAGGCCCGCGACTCGTAACGCAGGAACGACCGGCCGTCGTGGCTGATCCGGATCTCCTGGGCGAAGTTGTAGTCCTCGTCCACCGGGAAGCCGCCCTGGCCACGGCCACGCCACAACCCCACGAAGGGCAGCAGGCCGAGCAGCGACGGGTGCAGGTCCGGGCCGGACCGCAGGTCGTGGGTGTCCTCGTAGGGATAGGGAGCGACCGGAGGCGCGTGCAGCCACGGCGGCGGGCCCAGTGGGTTTTCCGTCTCGCTGCCGCTCACCAGCGCCCCCTCGAAATACGCATTGCCAGATAGCCGAACCCGCCGGCCAGCCCGCCCAGGGCGGCGACCAGCAGGCTCACGAACCCGATCTCGGTAACCATGTCCGGCCCATCTTATGCTGGCCGGTATGGCACGTTTGCTGGTCGTCAAGGCCACCGCCGGCGCCGACGCGCCGGAGCGCTGCTCGCAGGCCTTCAACGTGGCGAGCACGGCCGTGACCGCGGGTGTCGGCGTCTCCCTCTGGCTCACCGGCGAGTCCGCATGGTTCGCCCTGCCCGGGCGTGCCGCCGAGTTCGACCTTCCGCACGCCGCGCCGCTGCCCGACCTGCTGGAGATCCTGCTGGCCGAGGCCCGGGTCACCCTCTGCACACAATGCGCGGCCCGCCGCGGCATCGGCCCCGGCGACGTCATCCCCGGCATCCGCGTCGCGGGCGCCGCCGTCTTCGTCGAGGAGATCATGTCCGAGGGCGCGCAGGCCCTCGTCTACTGACGGCAGCCGGTGGTCAAGCTCACCTGCCATCGCCCGCCCTCGGTGGTCACCACGACCGATGCGGATCCGATCCGGTACGCCCATCCGCCGGGTTCGGCCCACACCGGAAGCGTGCCCTCCGGAACCCCGACCGGATCGCTGTCCGGTCGAGCCGCCCCGCCGTCGGCCACGAACGTCGCCGCGGTCCCCCCGTCGGGGCAGTCGGCGGCCCTGGTCCGCGCGACCCCACCCGCTGGTTCGCCGCTCGCCGGCTCGCTGGCGGCCGGATCTCCACCCGACGGATCTCCACCCGATGGGCCTTCGCTCGCCGGGCCCTCGCTCGCCGGATCGCTGGCGGTCGGGTCTCCCCCGGCCCGGTGGCCGTGGAGCGCGGCCACGGTCGCGGCGAGCAACTCCGGCGCCGGGCCCGAAGCCGGATCGGCCCGGTCCAGCCGGTCCACGCCCGGCCGGCAACCGCTGGAGATCAGCACCCGCAGCACCTGGTCGGACGAGGACGCCTCCGCCTCGACGCCGACGAACTGCCCGGCATCCGCGAACAGCGACAATCGGGTGGCGCCCCGGGTCGCGGTCACCACCGCCCGATACCCGCCCGGAAGTCCGGCGGCGATCCCGTCGAGCGCCGCCCGCGCCTCGCCCTCCGGCACGTAGACGGTGACCTCACGACTGGCCTCACTGCCGTCCCACGCCGGGGTGAGCGCGCAGTCCTCGACCCTCAACTCGCCGAGCCGCAGCGCCCACTCACCGCTCTGAGCCGCATTCTGAGCTGCCGACATCACCGTGCCGGCGGCCTCCCGCAGCACCGGCAGCGCCTGCCCGACATCCCGCTGCTCGGGCACGGTCGGCGGATCGGATCGCACCGACCACAGCCCACCGGCCACGAGCAGCACAGTCCAGGCGGTGATCCCCCCGATCACCCACCGACGCCGCCCAGCCCCTGTCACGGCAGCCATGGTGACACGTGAGGCCGCCGTGACCCAGGGGCCAGGCTCCAGGAATCAGCTCATAGATCAAGCACCGTGCGCAGCGAGATGTCGACTATCTCAACGCTGGCCGGGGCCAGTGCGCCCGCTCGAGCTTTGAGCGTCTCCTTGTTCACCTGGCCGACGCGCGGGGTTTGTGCCACGCCGAGCACGGCTCCGTTGACATCGCGAACGACCGGCTCAACCAGGCCCGGCGGAAGGACGTCGGAGATCGGGACGACCAGGATGCCTTCCCGATCGCGAGCGACGGACTCATTGCCAACGATCAAGACTTTCCGGTCATGACCGAAACGGGAGGCCGTCCAAACCTCACCACGCCTCACTCTTCGTCCTCACGGAAGATGTTGTCCATGATCTCGTCGGCCCACCCTGGCGGCTCGTCGAGATCGTCCCGGGGACCATCGACTTCCAGCGCATCGCGGATCGCGTGGTCGCGCACGACTTTCGAGATCCATTCATCCAGGGACTGACTCCGCGCCGCAGCCGCATAACGAGCCGCGTAGAGCCCCGTGGCGTCCAGGTCGAGGGTGATCCTCTCGGTGGGCATAGGCCCCACCTTAATACGCAGTTCCGATGTTGAGGGTGTCATTGGACAAGCGTACTAGCGCCAATTGCTCCATGACAACCCCGTGTCACCCGGTCAGGTCTGGGACAGGCGGCGCAGGGCGCCCTCGGCGACGTCGGGACGAGTCGTGTACCAGAACGGGGGCAGGGACTTCCGGAGGAAGGCGCCGTAACCGCGGGCCGTCTCCAGGCGGGAGTCGAGGACCGCGACCACGCCCTTGTCGCCGGTGGAGCGGATCAGGCGGCCGACGCCCTGTGCCAGGCGGACCGCCGCGATCGGGACGCTGACCGAGGAGAAGCCGGAGCCTCCGGAGGCGTCCACCGCGGCGGAACGGGCGGCGGCCAGCGGCTCGTCCGGGCGCGGGAAGGGCAGGCGGTCGATGACGACGAGCTGGCAGGAGTCGCCGGGGACGTCGACGCCCTGCCACAGCGACATCACGCCGAAGAGGCAGCTCGCCTGGTCCTCCTTGAACTTGCGGACCAGGATCGGCAGCGTCTCCTCGCCCTGAAGCAGGATCGGCAGGTCGGTCTTGGCGCGCAGCAGCTCGGCGGCCTGGGTGGCGGCCTTGCGGGAGGAGAACAGCCCGAGAGTACGCCCACCGAGCGCCTCGACCAGTCGGAGCAACTCGGCGCCGGCCCCGTCGGGCAGCCCGGACGCGGCGGGCCGGGGCAGGTGCGCCGCCACATACAGAATCCCCTGCTTGGGGTAGTCGAACGGGGACCCGACGTCCAGCGAGGTCCAGCCGTCGCCGGAGGCGGAGCCGTCGGTGGGCGCGGGCAGCCCGAGGGAGCGGGCCACCGTGTCGAACCGGCCGCCCAGGGTGAGGGTGGCCGAGGTGACCACCACGGTCCGGTCCTTGTAGAGGCTCTCGGAGAGGGTGCCGGCGACCGACAGCGGCGCCACCACGAGCGCCCGGCGGCCGTTGCCCAGGTCGGACTTCTCCACCCAGGCGACGTCGAACGCGTTCTCCTCCAACAGCCGCTGGGCGGTGTCGGACAGCTCGTCGAGGACCGCCTTGGCCTGCTGTTTGCCGACCGGGTCGGGGTCGTCGGCCTTGATCTCGCCGATCCCGGTGAGCCCGGCCCGGGTGGCCGACTCGAGTGTGGCGACGGCCATCCGCAGCGCCTCGGGCAGGCCGTCGGTGAGCCGCCCGGCGGGCACGTCGGCCAGGCCGACGGTGAGCGCGTCGGCGGCTTCGGCGAGCCGCTCGGCGGCGGCCGGCGGGATCAGGGTGCGGGAGCGGCGGGCGGCCCGCTCGACGGCCTCCGGGGTGATCTCGGCCTGGGCGGCCGAGGAGACCCGGTCGGCGAGCTCGTGGCCCTCGTCGACGACGAGCAGTTTGTGCGGCGGGACGATCTGCCGGCCGGCGAGCATGTCGACGGCGAGGAGGCTGTGGTTGGTGACGACGATGTCGGCCTCGCGGGCCCGGGCGCGGGAGGCTTCGGCGAAACACTCCGCACCGTACGGACACCGGGTGGCCCCGACGCAGTCCCGTGCCGGCATGGACACCTGCCGCCAGGCCGTGTCGTCGACGCCGGGGTCCAGCTCGTCGCGGTCACCGGTCTGGGTCTTCTCCGACCATTTGCGGATGCGCAGGATCTGTTTGCCGAGCCGGCCCGCCTCGCCGAGCCACTGGCCGGCCTTGGGCGCGGGGGCGGCGTCGAAGAGGGTGTCGGTGGGCCCCTCCTCGTCGGCGTGCTCCAGCTTGGCCGCGCACAGATAGTGGTGGCGGCCCTTGAGCACGGCGAACGTGGGTTTGCGCCCGAGCACCGGCTGGACCGCGTCGGCGAGCCGGGGCAGGTCGTGCTCGACCAGCTGATTCTGCAGGGCCAGGGTGGCCGTGGAGACGACCACCGGGCCGTCGACGAGCAGGGCCGGGGTGAGGTAGCCGAGGCTCTTGCCGGTGCCCGTGCCGGCCTGGACCAGCAGGTGCTCGCGGTCCTTGATCGACTTCTCGATGGCCTCGACCATGGCCTGCTGACCTGGGCGGGCGGACCCGCCGGGGACGGCGCCGACCGCGGCGGCGAGTAGCTGTCCAGCGGTGGCCTTCTTCTTGGAAGCTGCGGGCACGGAGGAACCGTACCCGCCACCACCGACATAACCGGGTCACCGCTAGGGTGCAAGCCATGCCGAGCGAGATGGTCCGGGTCATCTACACGAAGTACGACGGTTCGGCACATCGTGATTACCCGGCCCGCCGCCTGGCCGAGGACGACCTGGGCACCTGGGTGGGTGTGACCCGTGGCACCGCTTCGGTCTACCACGGACGCCCCTCGGTGGAACAGATTCCGTTCGTTCTGCTCATTCCGCACCACTCCTGGTGGACGGGGATGTTCAACCCGCCGCCGCGGACCAGCGAGGTCTACTGCGACATCACCACCCCGGCCCGCTGGGAGGGTGACACGGTCTACATCATCGATCTGGATCTGGACGCGGTCCGCCGCCGCGAGACCGGCCTGGTGGAGTTGCGCGACGAGGACGAGTTCGCCGTGCACCGGGTCGCCTTCGGTTACCCGGACGATCTCGTGGAGCACGCCTACGCCGCGGCGCACCACCTGCTCGGGATGCTCGGCGACGGCACGGAGCCGTTCGCCTCGCACTACCGCAAGCACCTACTCGAGGTCACCCAGGACTAGCTTCTCCGGGTTCTGCTGGCTGAACAGGCCGGTGATCAGCCCGTTGTCGACCGCCACCCCGAGCACCACGGCCAGTCTGCCGCCGTCCGCCCAATCGCCCCGGATCAGCACCGCGGCCGAGCCCTCGACCAGCACGGGCTCCATGGTGAGATCGCTGACGTCGGCGAACCGGTTGGCGACCAGGCCGGTGAAGAACCGGGTGACCTTCTCCACCCCGTGGATCGGCCGGAGCGCGGCGCGGACCACTCCGCCACCGTCACTGACCGCGACCACGTCGGGGGCGAGGATCGCGGCGAGCCGGCGCATGTCGCCGTCCTGCGCCGCGGCCAGGAAGGCGTCGAGCACCCGCCGCTGCTCGGCCGGCCCGGCGGTGTGCCGGACGCCAGCGCCGGAGACCGCCCGGCGGGCCCGGGAGGCGTGCTGGCGGGCCGCCGCCGGTGTGCTGTCGAGCACCGCGGCCACCTCGTCGAACGGCACGCCGAACGCGTCGTGCAGGACGAACGCGACCCGCTGCTCCGGGGTGAGCCGCTCCAGCACGACCAGCAGCGCGAGGCCGACCTGGTCGGCGATCTCGGCCCGGTCGGCGGGGCCGGCGTCCGGTTCGACCACGAAGGCGGGCAGCCATTCGCCGGGGTACGCGGTACGGCGTACCCGAGCGGAGTTGAGCTGGTCCAGGCAGATGCGGCCGGTGACCGTGGTGAGCCAGCCCCGCGCGTCCCGGATGGCCGCGGCCGGCTGTCGCGCGTAGCGCAGCCAGGCCTCCTGGACCGCGTCCTCGGCCTCGGCCCGGTTGCCGAGCATGCGGTGGGCGACGGCCGTCAGATAGGGACGGTGAGTCTCGAACTCGGTGACGGTCGGCGACGGCATGGGAGAAATTCTGCGGGAGATTGCCGGTTCCCGGGTGTCGGCTGTGCCACAGTATGAAACACCCATACAGTACGAATCGGATGGTGCGTGGTGCAGGACATGGCGACTTACGCCGGCGGCCTGGCCGGGCTCGCCGGCGCCGGTGGCGCGGTCTCGGTCGCGGTGCTCCGCCGCTCCCGGCGCTCCTGGCTGACCTCCGGGCACGCGCTGACCGGGCCCACGGTCGCCGACCCGCTGCCCGGGGTGGTCAGGCTCGGACTGGGCGGGATGACGGTACGCGTGATCCCCGGCCCGCGCGGTGAACTCTTCCTGGGACCGGGCGCGCCGCAGCCCGGCCGGACCCTGCGCCGCCTGGTGCTGGGCCCGCTCTTCGCCCGCGCCACGGCCGCCGACGGCAAGCTGTGGCCCGGCCAGGAGGCGCCGTTCCGCCTGGTGGTCGAGTTCGGCGGGACGAACCGGGACCCGCAGGCGCTGCTGCGCGCCTACCGGATGCTGGACCGGCAGTTGCGGGACCACGCCGGGCTGCTCAGCCGGTGCCGCGCCGGGACGCTGACCGCGGGCGCGGTGACCGTCACCGTGACCGGCGTGGTCGACGTCCGGGAACTGCTCGCGTCCCAGCCGGAGCGGTACGCGTTCGCCGACGGCACCTTCGACGACCTGGGATCCCGCTCCGCCCCGCCGGATCTGGTCCCGATGGTGAGCGAGTGCTGGACGAGGCGGTTCGGCTGGGACGGTCAGGAGCCGATCACCGCCGAGGAACGGCACCAACTGCACGCGCTGGTCCGGGCCGCGCACGACGACGGCCGGACGGTCCGGATCTCCGGGCTGCCGGAGGGTTCCCGCAAGGCCCGCGCCGCGGTCTGGTCCGAACTGGGAGCGGCCGGTGTGGACGTGATCGCCGACACCGACCTCGCCGGGCTGGCCCGGCACCTGCGCCGGCACCCGGTCAGTGGGACTCCCCGGCCGCACCTTCCGACCAGGGCGGTACGCCGTACCGCGCCCCGCCCGAACGCGCCCCGCGCCGCCGGACGTCACGAGCAGGTTTAACCCCGTCGCGAAGGGTGAAGCCGCGTGGACCGATAGCATGCCTCCGGAGATCCATCCACAAGACCGTCGATCGAGGTCCGCGCCGTGAAGTTCTCATTCCGCCCCGTCGAGGGCGCCTTCTACGAACTCTTCACCAAGGCCGCGTCCAATCTGGTGAAGGGAACCGAGCTGCTCAACGAGCTCGCGCTGCCCGGAGTGGACGTCCAGTCGGTCGCCGACCGGCTGAGCGACGTGGAACACGACAGCGACTCGATCACCCACGAGCTGTACAAGAAGATCAACTCCACCTTCATCACGCCGTTCGACCGTGAGGACATCTACTCGCTCGGCTCCCAGCTGGACGATGTGATGGACCACCTGGAAGCGGCCGGCAACCTGCTCTACCTGTACGGGCTGACCGACCTGCCGTCGCTGCCGCGGGAGATGCACGAGCTGGTCACGGTGCTGGACCAGCAGGCGAAGATCACCGCTGAGGCGATGCCCCGGCTGCGCACGATGAAGAACCTCGAGGACTACTGGATCGAGATCAACCGCCTGGAGAACGACGGCGACCGCGCCTACCGGATGCTGCTGGTCCGGCTCTTCTCCGGGGAGTACGACGCCCTGACCGTCCTGAAGATGAAGGAGGTCGTCGACGAGCTGGAGGCGGCCTGTGACGCCTTCGAGCACGTGGCCAACACGGTCGAGACCATCGCGGTCAAGGAGTCCTAGGCCTTGGATGCCGAATTCATAGCCGTCGTGGCGGTGATCCTGGCCGCGATGGCGTTCGACTACACGAACGGCTTCCACGACGCCGCGAACGCCATCGCCACCAGCGTGAGCACCCGGGCGCTGACCCCACGGGCCGCGCTGGCGATGGCCGCGGTCGGCAACTTCGTCGGCGCCCACCTGGGCACCGAGGTGGCCAAGACGGTCGGTGACGGCCTGGTCGACCTGCCGGTCGGGGTGCCCAGCCTCGGCATCGTCTTCGCCGGCGTGCTCGGCGCCATCACCTGGAACCTGATCACCTGGTATTTCGGGTTGCCGTCGAGCTCGTCGCACGCGCTCTTCGGAGGCCTGGTCGGCGCCACCCTCTTCGCCACGGTCGGCGAGGTCCAATGGGACAACATCATCAACAAGGTGCTCATCCCGATGGTCGTGTCACCTGTGGTCGGGCTGATGCTCGGCTTCGTGATGATGGTCGCGATCATGTGGATCTTCCGGCGCGGCCACCCGGGCCGGCTGAACCGCGGGTTCCGCTGGGCACAGACCGGGTCGGCGGCGGCCATGTCGGTCGGGCACGGCATGCAGGACGCCGCGAAGACGATGGGCATCGTGGTGCTGGCCCTCTACACCGGCGGCATCCAGAGCGACCCCACGCACATCCCGGAGTGGGTGTACTGGACGTCGGCGACCGTACTGGCGGCGGGCACCTACGCGGGCGGCTGGCGGATCATCCGCACCCTGGGCCGCAAGATCATCGACCTGGGCCCGGCCGAGGGCTTCGCCGCCGAGACGGTCGCCAGCTCGGTGCTCTACTTCAACGCCCTGGTGCTGCACGCGCCGATCTCGACGACACACACGATCACCTCGGCGATCATGGGCGTGGGCGCGACGAAACGGCTGAGCGCGGTCCGCTGGAACGTGGCGGGCAACATCGTGATCGCGTGGATCACGACGTTCCCCGCCGCCGCGTTCTTCGCCTGCCTGATCTACTTCGTCGTGCGGCCGCTGTTCAACTGATCAGTACTCCACACCGATCCGGTCGCGCAGCGCGTCCAGCAGGGCCATCACCTCGAGCGTGGTGGCCTGCGAGACCATCGGGCTCTCCAGCTCACCGGCGAGCAGGCAGCGCTGCACCTCGGCCGCCTCGAACTGGTAACCGCTGCCCTCGAACGGGAACTCGAACGTCTCCGGGGCGTGGTCCGGACGGTTCAGCACGAACGAGCGCGGCACGAAGAACCCGACCGGCAGGTCGATCCGCCCGGCGGTGCCGGTGATCGAGGCCGCGTTCTTGCTGGCGCCGTTGATGCTGCAGGTCAGCGCGGCCACCGCACCCGCCTGGTAGCCCAGCAGAACCCCGGTGTTCTCGTCGACGCGCTCCGGCGTGAGATGCGCCCAGGCGTGCGCCGACGCCGGCGAGCCGAGAATCAGATGGGCCAGGTGGATCGGGTAGACGCCCAGGTCGAGCAGCGCCCCGCCGCCCAGCTTCGGGTCACGCAGCCGGTGCGTGGCCTCGAACGGGCCCTGCAGCCCGAAGTCGGCGTGGATGGCACTGACATCACCGATCGCACCCCCCGCGACCAGCTCGGCGATCTTGCGGATCGCCGGGTTGCACCGCATCCACATGGCCTCCATGAGAAACACCCCACGCGCCCGGGCCGCCTCGATCAGCAGGGCCGCGGAGGCCAGATCCACCGTGATCGGCTTCTCCACGAGCACCGCCTTGCCCGCCTCCACGCACATCATCGCGGCGTCCAGGTGAAAGGCGTGCGGTGTGGCCACGTACACCACGTCGACGCCGTCGTCGGCCGCCAGCTCCGCGTACGAGCCGTGCGCCCGGGCGAACCCGAACCGCTCGGCGAACGCCTCGGCGCCCGCGAGACTGCGCGAGCCGACGGCGGCTAGCTCGGCGCCCGCCACCAGGGGCAGGTCGGCCGCGAATGTGCTGGCGATCCCGCCGGGGCCCAGAATCCCCCAGCGCACCTTCTGTCCGGTCATACGAGTCCTTTCATAAACGATCCGGCCTTTCCCGCTGGACCAGAAAGCGGATCCCCGCCGCACCAGGCACCGAACAGACGTTCCAGCCTGTGTCGAGGCTGATTGCGGTGACACGGGGTTACCGGTACCGGTTCCATCCCACCCCGAACCAGGCTGACCTGCTGACCCGCACGTTCGGGTGTGTGCGGGTGGCCGCCGGGCTGGCGGTAACGGCCTGTCGAGCTGATGTGAGACCTCAACGGGGAACCACCTCCCGGGCTGGCGATCGGCGATGAAGCAGGAAACACTCTGGGGCGACCCAGTGGAATCCCGCCCTTCGGCGGAGAGAAGTCAAGATCGATACCGTATCGCCCGGAGCACCACCGGTGGCACGATCGACCGGTGACCGACTCGATGCCGCTTCCCCCCGCCATGTCCCAGCGCGCACGTGAGTTCACCGGCCCACCGGTCCCGGCCCGCCCGGCGGCCACCGTGGTCCTGCTCCGGCCGCACGCCGACACCTTCCAGGTCTACGTCCTGCGCCGTGCCTCGACCATGGTCTTCGGCGGCGTCTACGCCTTCCCCGGCGGGACCGTGGACCCCTCGGACCGCCCCGACACGATCCGCGACGACTGGCCGGAGCATCTCGGCCTGCCCGCCGAGGAGGCGCACGCGGTGGTCGGCGCCGCCGCCCGGGAGCTCTTCGAGGAGACCGGCATCCTGCTGGCCGGCCCGGTCGCCGAACCGGATCACACGGCCACCGCCACCGACGGCGTCGACTGGGAGAGCGACCGGGCCGCCGTCCAGCGCCGCGAACTCACCATGACCGAACTGCTCGCCCGGCGCGGCCTGCGCCTGCGCGACGACCTGCTGCTGCCCTGGGCCCGCTGGATCACCCCGGAGTTCGAGCCGAAACGGTTCGACACCTGGTTCTTCGTGGCCCTGCTCCCGGAGGCGCAGACCACCCGGGACGTCTCCGGCGAAGCCGACCGCACCGCCTGGATCACCATCGAGGACACGGCCGGCCTGCCGATGCTGCCGCCCACCCGGCGCACCCTCGACCAACTGGGCGCCTGCCGGACCATCCCGGACGTCGTCGCCGCCTCCGCCCACCGCGACGCGGCCACACCCCTCAACCCCCGGGTCGAGATCAAGGACGGCCAGGTCACCCTGCACATCCCGTCCTGATCCGCCCGCTCAGATCAAACCCGTTTCCGGTACGCGGTGGGCCGCTCCCACGGAATCGGGCCCGTTCCGCCCGCTCCACGCGATCAGCTGCCCACTCACGCCCGCGACGCGCCCGCCGGGCTGAGGTCGGTGGTCCAGCTGGTGCTGGGGGCTGCCTCAGTGCCTTCGAGACGTCTCTGACCCTGCTGACCAATTCGCCCGCCCCGCCCGCCTGCACGCCCGCCGGGCGGGCGGGGCGCACAGCGCTCCGACGGTGCGCCCGAGCCCCGCTGTGACACTCGTGAGCAACCACGCAGGGCCCCGCGTGCGTGCCGAATCGCTCGGCCCCCTCTGCCCGCCGGGCGGGCGCCCCCAGCGCACCGACGGCACGCCCCTGCCGCCCCGCCGCCCTGTCGCCCTGCCGCCCTGTCGCCCTGTCGCCCCGGCGTCCTGCCGCCCCGGTGCCCTGCCACCCCGGCGTCCTGCCGCCCCGGCGTCCTGGCGTCCGGTGGGCGGAGGGCCGGTGTGCAGGGCGATGTGTGTTCGGAGAACACGACACCCGTGGTGGGTGTGATGACACCCGTTGCGGGTGTCACGTCTGCCGAACACCGATGGCCCGTGATCCGTGTCCCGTCTCCCCGGACGGGGATTCGTTCCTGCGTGCGCGGCCAGCCGGGGAACGTGGCGGTGGTTGCGTGTGACGGCCGGCCGATGCCACACGCTGGAGTCCACGGGACGGCGTCACCGCCGGTGGCCGGAGGGCCGGCGTGCCGGGTGATGTGTGCTCGGAGAACACGACACCCCTAGTGGGTGTGACGACACCCGTTGCAGGTGTCACGTCTGCCGAACACCGATAGCCCGTGATCCGCGTCCCGCCTCCCCGGACGAAGACTCGTTCCTGCGTGCGGGGCCAGCCGGGGAACGTGGCGGTGATGGCGTGTGACGGCCGGCCGATGCCACACGCTGAAGTCCACGGGGGCAGCGTCAGCGGCGGTCGCCGGGGAGTCATCGTGGCTGGCCGGGTCGTTTCGCCGGTCTTGCTCAGGGACGAGCGCACCGTTCACGCAATGCCGTCCACATCCGCAACCGCCGCAGCGGACGAGTCTTCACCGGTCACCGGTCACCGACGCGGTCACCGACACGGTCACGGTCGCCGTCGCCGTCGCCGGTCATCGAATCCCAGATCCACGTCCCGGTTTCCGCTACCTCGCACCCGCGTCGTGAGGCCTGGCGAAGCGGGGCCGGACCGGACATGCGCTGGTAGCGAGCCTTCATTGATAAGCCAGCAGGGTCAGCCCTGACATAGATGGCAAAAACGCTCGCCCTCGCCCCGCCCGGTGCCGGTCAGGTGGGCACGCCCAGCGCACCGATCGTGTGCCCGGACCACCGCTGTGACACCCGTGAACGACCACGCAGAGCCCTACGTGCGCGCTGGCCGGCACGGGCGGGGCGGGAAGGCACGGAGAACAATTGGCCATCAGCATCGTCTCTGGGGGCCGGCCGTCGGGCCGCGGAGCGGCCCTCGTGGCAGGTCAGCCCGGCGGGCGCGGCACAGGCCCGGCCCGGCAGGTGATCGCGTGGAGCAGGCGGGACGGTCCCGATTCGGCGGGAGCGGCCCGCCGCGTACCGGAAAAGGGAAACACCGGCCCGGCACCAAGGCCGAACCGGTGTTCCTGTCCCCCCCAGCATGTCCTGGCACGCGGGGTGCGTGTTCTTAACCGAAGCGGCCGGTGATGTAGTCCTCGGTCTTCTTCTGAGAGGGGTTGCTGAAGATCTTCTGGGTGTCGTCGTACTCGATCAGGCGGCCCGGGTCGCCGGTCTTGTCGATCGAGAAGAAGCCGGTCTTGTCGCTGACCCGGGCGGCCTGCTGCATGTTGTGCGTGACGATGATGATCGTGAAGCGGTCCTTCAGCTTGAACATCAGGTCCTCGATCGCCAGCGTCGAGATCGGGTCGAGCGCGGAACACGGCTCGTCCATCAGCACGACCTGCGGCTCGACCGCGATGGTGCGGGCGATGCAGAGGCGCTGCTGCTGGCCGCCGGAGAGGCCGGCGCCGGGCCGGTCGAGGCGGTCCTTGACCTCGTCCCACAGGTTCGCCGAGCGCAGCGACTTCTCGGCGGCCTCGTCGAGCAGCGCCTTCTTCTTGACGCCGTTGAGTTTGAGGCCGGCGACCGCGTTCTCGTAGATCGACATGGTGGGGAACGGGTTGGGCCGCTGGAAGACCATGCCGATCATGCGACGGACGGCGGTGACGTCCACGTCCGGGTCGTAGATGTTCTGGTCGTCGATGGTCAGGCGGCCTTCGATGCGGGCGCCGGGCAGCACCTCGTGCATGCGGTTGACGGACCGCAGGAACGTGGACTTGCCGCAGCCGGACGGGCCGATCAGGGCGGTGATCGTCTTCGGCTCGACCGTCATCGAGACGCTGTCGATGGCCTTGAACGAGCCGTAGTAGGAGGAGACGTTGCTCGCCTCGATGCGCTTTGCCATGGCGGGGTACACCTTCTTTACCGGGACAGTTTGTTGCGTCGGGCGAGCAACTTGGCGGCGATGGTCAGGACCAGGACCAGCGCGACCAGGGTCAGGGCGGCGGTCCAGGCCCGGGCCGGCGCGTACAGGGAGGCGTCTCCGGCCTGCTGGTAGACGAAGAGCGAGAGGGACTGCTGGTTGCCGCCGAACGGGTCGAAGTTGATCGCCGCGGCGCCGCCGGCGACCAGCAGCACCGGGGCGGTCTCCCCGGCCGCGCGGGCGACGGCGAGCATCACGCCGGTGACGATGCCGGGCAGGGCGGTCGGCAGGACGACCTTGAGGATCGTCTTCCACTGCGGGACGCCGAGAGCGTACGAGCCCTCGCGGAGCGGGCCGGGCACCAGGCGCAGCATCTCCTCGGTGGAGCGGACGATCGTCGGCAGCATCAGTACGGCCAGCGCCAGTGAGGCGGCGAAGCCGGAGAACCGCGGCTGCCCGTTGTTGAACCACGGGCTGACGATCAGCACCCAGAACGAGAGGATGAACAGGCCGGCCACGATCGACGGGATGCCGGTCATCACGTCGACGAAGAAGCGGACCGTGCCGGCGAACTTGCCTCGGCCGTACTCGACGAGGTAGATGGCGCCGAGCACGCCGAGCGGCACGGCCATCAGGGTGGCGATGCCGACCTGCTCCAGGGTGCCGATGATGGCGTGGTAGGCGCCGCCGTCCGGGTCTCGGGCGCCGATGTTGTTCATCGAGGTGCCGAAGAAGTTCGCGTCGAGGCGTTCGGCGCCCTTGGAGACGAGCGTCCACACCACCGAGGCGAGCGGCAGGATCGCCAGGATGCAGGCGGAGTAGATGAGCGCCTGCATGCTGCGGTTCTTGGCGGCCCGTTTACCCTCCACCCGGCTGGCGGCGAGGTAGAGGCCGGTCAGGTAGAGCGCGGGACCGACCGCGGCGACCAGCACCCAGTTGCCGATCCCGGTGCCGAGCACGATCACGGCGGCGACCGCGAACGCGGCCACCGCGACGAGCACGTTGGTGAGGATCGGGAGCTTGCGGCTGCGGATGTTGTCCGGCGTCATGACGACGCCCGGAACCTGACGTTCGAGAAGGCTCATGACGACACTCCGGTGGGCCCGTCGATTCGTACGCTTCGCTCACTCATGCGGCACTGTCCCGGAACTCGCGACGGCGGTAGATGATCGCCCGCGCCGTCATGTTGACCACCAGCGTGATCACGAAGAGCACCAGGCCGGAGGCGATCAGGGCGCCGCGGCCGGTCTCGTTGGCCTCACCGAAGGCGTTCGCGATGTTGGCGGCGATCGAGTTGCCGCCGTTCTCGATCAGGTTGAAGTTGATTTTGAAGGCGATGCTGAGGGTCAGCGCGAGGGCGATGGTCTCGCCGAGCGCGCGGCCGAGGCCGAGCATCACGGCGGCGATCACACCGGGCTTGCCGTACGGCAGGACCGCGGTCCGGATCATCTCCCAGCGGGTGGCGCCGAGGGCCAGGGCGGCCTCCTCGTTCATTCCCGGGGTCTGCTGGAAGACCTCGCGGGAGAGCGACGTGACGATCGGCAGCACCATGATCGCCAGCACCAGGCCGCCGAGCATGATGGACTGCCCGAACGGGCCCTCACCGCCGAAGAGCGGGATCCAGCCGAAGTACTCGTTGAGCCAGATCGAGAACTCGCGGACCGGTTCCTGGAAGACGTCCCGGCCCCAGAGACCGAAGACGACACTGGGCACCGCCGCGAGCAGGTCGATCACGAAGCCCAGTGGGGTCGCCAGACGCCGGGGAGCGTAGTGCGACAGGAAGAGCGCGATGCCCAGCGCGATCGGCACCGCCACGATCAGCGCGATGATCGAGCTGAGGACGGTTCCGAAGGCCAGCGCGGCGATACCGAAGACGGGTTCCGTGTCGTTCGGGAACCACTTCAGCTCGGTCAGGAAGTTCGCGTTGTTGGCCTGGAGTGCCGGAACCGCTTTGGAGATCAGGAAGACGGCGATGGCGACGATGATGACCAGCACCATCGCACCGGCGGCCGTGGAGAGGCCGCGGAAGCCCGTCTCGACTGAGAACCGGGACTTCTTGGGCAGTGCGCCACCGCCACCGAGCGGGGGCTCGTTGAAGTTGCTCGGGGAAGTGCCGTAGCCGGCGCCCTGGGCGTGACTCGAGGTCACGCCCAGGTCGCCGGCGGTGGCGTTCACCGAGCGGGAAGGGTAGTCACCCATCTGCGCGCTCGCTGTCGTCTAGGAGGGATTGACGGATGGGTCAGGCGATCTTCGCGACCGAGTCCGCGACCTTGCTGCGGAGCGTCTCGGGCAGCGGGGCGTAGCCGAGACCCTCGAGCGCCTTCTGGCCGTCGGCGCTGGAGGTGTACTTCAGGAAGGCCTGGACCTCCTTGGCCTTCGGGCTGCCCTTGCTGCAGGCGATCTCGTAGGTCACCAGCACGATCGGGTACGCGCCCGGGGTGGTGGTGGCGTAGTCGAGGCTGAGGGCCAGGTCGCCGTCGGTGCCCTTGATCTCGGCGTTCTCGAAGGTCTTGCCGGCGCTCTCACCGGACAGCTCGGCGTACTCACCGGCACCGTTCTTGATCTTCGCGGTCTGCAGGCCGCTGTTCTCGGCGTAGGACATCTCGACGTAGGAGATGGTGTTCGCGGTGCCCTTGACCTTGGTGGCGATGCCGTCGGACTTCGAGACGCCGGTGCCGCCCGGGGCCTTCCACGCCTTCGCGTTGCCGAAGGTCCAGTCGGCTTCGGCGGACTTGCTGAGGTACTTGGTGAAGTTGTCGGTGGTGCCCGACTCGTCAGCGCGGTGCACCGACTCGATCTTGGCGTCCGGCAGTTTGGCGGAGGTGTTCTCCGCCGCGATCGCCGGGTCGTTCCACTTGGTGATCGAACCGGAGAAGATCTTCGCGATGGTGGGGGCCGACAGCTGCAGGCCGTCGACGCCCTCGAGGTTGTAGACGACGGCGATCGGGCCGATCACCATCGGCAGGTTGAGCGCCTTGCCACCGACGCACTTGGCGTCGGCCTGCGGCTGCTCCTCCTCCTTGAGGGCCGAGTCGGAACCGGCGAAGTCGGCCGTGCCGGCGATGAAGGCCTCGATGCCCGCACCGGAGCCGGTGCCCTGGTAGTCGACCTTCGAGTCCGCGCACTTGGTCTGGTAGGCCTTGATCCACTCGTCCATGGCGTTCTTCTGGGCGGTGGAGCCCGACGCCGTCAGGCTGCCGCTGACGCAGTCGCCCGGCGCCGCGGACGAGGTGCTGCCGGCCGGCTCGTTGTCGGAGCCGCATCCGGTGAGCGCGATCGTCGCAGTCAAAGCAATGCCGGCCACGAAACCGGACCGCTGGAGCTTCACGGTAGTCCCTTCGGAGTTCTGCAGCCGGTCTCTCACCGGCTCACACCGAAAAGCTAGGAAGGCGAAGTGACCGGTTCACCGGCCGCAAATGAACTGGGAGTGAACACGTAAGTCCCAGAAGGTAGCCATCCCACTAGGGGCAGTTGTCCGTTAAGTGAACTGCGCTCCTGCTACCCGAAATGTCGGTTATATGCGGTCAGTCGTGACCTGAGCGAGACAACCGCTTGTCCCGGCCGTTATCGGCGGTAATTGACGTCGGTCTTGTAGACCTCGAACCCGAGACGCCGGTACAGCTTCACGGCGGCCGTGTTCGACTCGTCGACATACAGACTCGAGACCGTCAGACCGGCCCCGGCGAGATGCCGCAGACCCGCCACACTCAGCGCGGCGCCCAGACCGCGCCGGTGCCCGGACGGATCGACACCGAGCACATAGATCTCACCGACGGCCGGCTCGTCACCGGAGGCCGGATGCACCTTGGTCCAGTGGAAGCCGAGCACCGTCCCGGTGATGTCCACCGCGAGCAGGAAGCCGGCCGGATCGAACCACGGCTCGTCCTCCCGCGTCAGCAGGTCCGGCAGGGTCCACCGGCCCTGCTCCGGGTGGTGGGCGAAAGCCTTCGCATTCACCTCGAGCCACGCCTGCTCGTCGGAGCCGGGACGGAAACCCCGGACGGTCACACCCTCCGGCAGCGGGATGTCCGGCAGCGGCTCCAACAGCGAGCGGCGCATCTGCCACAGCACCCGGGCGCGCTCGAAACCGTTTCGCGACGCGAAGGCGGCCGCCCCCGGATCGTCGCCGTGCGCCCAGAACCGCAACGGACCCGGCCCGGCCGCGGCCAGCAGCCCGGTCCCGACACCGGCGCGCCGGAAGCCGGGGTGGACGATCAGCTCGCCGGAGGAACCCTCCACGAAGGCGTAGCCGGCCAGCCGGTCACCGGCGTAGGCCAACAGGTGCCGTCCCTGACCGGAGACGTCGCCGCGGACCCGCAGCACGACATCCTCGGAGAGCGGGTAGACGCCGTCGAGATGCCCGGCGGCCGCGGCCAGGGCCAGCACGTCGTCCACCTCGGACGGCGACAGCCGGTCCGTGACACGGACCGGCTGTCGTGACGTCATGAGAAGGAACTCTAGATCAGACCGGGAGCGAGACGGGCTCGTTGTCCGGCAGCTGACGGCCGGACGGCGGGACCACGAACTTGTAGCCCACCTGGCGGACGGTGCCGATCATCGACTCGTACTCCGAGCCGAGCTTGGCACGCAGGCGCCGGACGTGGACGTCGACCGTCCGGGTGCCGCCGAAGTAGTCGTAGCCCCACACCTCGCGCAGCAGCTGGTCGCGGGTGAACACCCGGCCCGGGTGCTGGGCGAGGAACTTCAGCAGCTCGAACTCCTTGTACGTGAGGTCGAGCGGACGGCCCTTGAGTTTCGCGGCGTAGGTGTCCGGGTCGATGTTGAGCTCGCCCGCGCGGATCGAGCCACCGGCCCCGGCGGTCGCGTTGTTGAGACGGCCGACCGCCAGACGCAGCCGCGCCTCGACCTCGGCCGGACCGGCGCTGGCCAGGATCACGTCGTCGACACCCCAGTCGGCGTTCAGCGCGATCAGGCCGGCCTCGGTGACGACCGCGACCAGCGGGACACCGATGCCGGTGGCGTGCAGCATCCGGCAGGTGGCGCGCGCCTCCGAGAGCTCGGAACGGGCGTCCACCAGGACGGCGTCGGGACTCGGCCCGGAAACCAGCGTGCGCACATCGCGGGGGGCGGTGCGAACCGAGTGGGGCAGAAGGTCCAGAGCGGGCAGTACAGCAGAAGGCTCACCGGCACGTGCCGTGACCAGCAGAAGGATCTCCACACTCACCTCCGTCCTCGCGGCATCAGGCCGCTCGGGTGACCCGGTCTGCGCAGCGCTGACGGCTTCGCCACCGGAGATTGGGGCCCGGCGTCACCGACGGGTGGGTTGCGGTTACCTTAACCGATGTATCCGCCCCGACACCCGGGTCGCGCTCGCAAGTGATGTAGCGAACGCCGCGAAGGTGGCCGAACGGCCGATTCTTAACCGGCCTTTTACCCGAGGATTGCCGTGCCCGGCGATTGGGTCCACGGTCGCGGGTCTGGCACGATCGCAGTCGTGTTCCCCTCCATGCCGAACGACGACCCCTGGGACGCCGAGGCCTCCCAGCAGGTCGCCCGGATGAACCCAGGCCGCCCCAAGGCCGGGTTCTACGGCGCCGTCCCCGAAGACGACGACGACCGGCCGTCCTCCGAGGACGAGGAGTTCGAGGAGATCCCCATCGTCCCGGTCCGGCCGAAGCTGTCGGCCGCGATCGGCGGGTTCGCCGCGCTGCTCGCCGTCGCACTGATCATCGGTGCGCACGCGACAGGTCCGGGCGCCCGCGTCTCGTACGCGGTGGTGCTCTTCGGGGTGCAACTGCTGGGCCTGCTCGCCTGGACCATGGCCCTGCACCCGCCGGCGGCGGGCGCCACCGCCGCGATCGTCGCGGTGACCGCGCTGGCCGCCGACTATCTGGCGGTGACCGGCGAGGGCAAGCTGCCGCCGCTGCTCTGGGTGGCCCTCGGCGGGTTCGTGGCGGCGCTGGTGGCACAGGTGATCCGGGCCTCGGACCGGCAACGGGCCAAGGACACGTGGCGCACCACGCTGCTGATCGTCAGCGGCGCCGCGGCGTACGCGATCTTGATCCTGCTGGTCCGTGTGCCGCTCGGCACGCAGGTCATCCTGGTCTGCTGCACCGGCGCCGGGGTGGCGCTGCTGACCGCCCGGCTCACCGACGCGGTGTTCCCGAAACCACGGATCGCGCTGCAGGTGCCGCGCGGCGCGACCGGCATCGTGCTGGGCGCGATGCTCGGCACGCTGGCCTCCTCGCTGCTCGGCAGCTACCTGGTCCTGCCGTTCACGCCGACCAAGGGCGCGGTGCTGGGGCTGGTCGCCGCGGTGGCCGCGCACCTGATCGACCTGGCCGTCAACTTCGGCGAGGCGGGGCGCCGGCTGGCCGGGGAGGCGCCGACCTTCTGGCTGGCACGGCACATGCAGGGCCCGCTCGGCGGTTTCGCGCTCACCGCCTTCGCGGCGTACACGCTGCTGCACCTCTATCTCACCTGACACACCGGTTTCGGTGAACCATGGACCCGGGCATGTACGTTCCCCAGGGTGTCGAGCCGGGAGGAACAGTGACCGAGGCACAGGTACCGGGACGTCCGCGCCGTCGTCGTGGGCGTGCCCTGATGTTCGTCGTCCTGACCCTGCTGCTGCTCCTGCTCGCCGGCGTGGTGGTGATCGACCGGATCGGCGCGTCGTACGCCGAGGGCGTCCTCGCCGACAAGGTGTCCCAGCAGGTCGCCGACCAGGGCGCCACCAGCGGCACCCCGGAGGTGGCGATCGCCGGCGTCCCGTTCCTGACCCAGGTGCTGTCCGGCGACTATCAGCAGATCCGCATCCTGCTGCCCGATTTCGCGGCGCCGACCGGCACCGACGTCACGGTGCGGATGGACGCGCTGGACATCAAGGCCACGGACGTGAGCGCCCCGCTGAACGCCCTGCGTGACGGCACCGGCGAGGTGACGGCGAAGTCGGTCACCGGGACCGGCACCATCGACTACGACCTGCTCGCCGAGGCCGCCGGCCAGCAGGGCCTGACGCTGACCGCGAAGGACGGCAAGGTGGTCGGCACCGCGCAGGTGAAGATCTCCGGCCTGCAGACCGTCGAACTGGCCGGCACCGCCGACCTCTCCGTCGTCAAGGGCGACGTCCGGGTGCGTTTCTCCGACGTGACGGCCAAGGACGTGCGGGCGAACCCGTTCGTTCAGGGCCAGATCGATTCGTACGTGAAGCGGATGACGTTCACCGTCGACGTCCCGGACCTGCCGATGAATCTTCAGCTTCAGGAGCTGACGCCGCTTCCCGAGGGACTGCGGGTCACCTTCGGCGCCAGCGATGTGGCGCTCGCCGCGGCGGGGGCGTGACGAGTCGCGCCTTCCCGGATGGTGGTCGGTGCTGTTCCGCTGAGTGGGCCCGCTGGTAGGGTCGAATGTCATGAGCCTGTTGCTCACGAAAAGGCGCGCGGTCGACCTGTGCCGCGTGGCCGCGTGCCTGTGTCGCCCTGTCAACTGACGGGGCCACTCGGTGCTGAGCACCCTTCTCTGACAGCCCAGGGCACTATCTAGCCCGGCAGTGGCGCCGTCGCACAGCAGCCCGTGATCCCAACCAACCATGGGTCCGCGCGGAGTGCGACTGAACAGGACACTTCCGTGCGCTGACTCACCCATCACCCACCATCAGGGAGTGAACCGATGAGTCGCGACACCGCACTCGTCTCGGCCGCATGGGCCGAGGAGAACCTGGAGACCCCGGGGCTCGTCTTCGTCGAGGTCGACGAGGACACCACCGCCTACGACGGCGGCCACATCCCCGGTGCGATCAAGCTGGACTGGAAGAAGGACCTGCAGGACCCGGTTCGGCGTGATTTCGTCAACCAGGAGCAGTTCGCCGCTCTGCTCTCCGAGCGCGGCATCAGCAACGACGACACCGTGATCCTGTACGGCGGGAACAACAACTGGTTCGCGGCGTACGCGTACTGGTACTTCAAGCTGTACGGCCACGAGGCGGTCAAGCTGCTCGACGGCGGCCGCAAGAAGTGGGAACTCGACGCCCGCGTCTACACCAAGGACGTGCCGGTCCGCGCGAAGACCGCCTACACCGCCCAGGCCCCGAACCTGGCGATCCGCGCGTTCCGTGACGAGGTCGTCCAGGCCATCGGCGTGAAGAACCTGGTCGACGTGCGCAGCCCCGACGAGTACGCGGGCCGCCTGCTCGCCCCGGCGCACCTGCCGCAGGAGCAGTCGCAGCGGGCCGGCCACATCCCGACCGCGATCAGCGTGCCGTGGAGCAAGGCCGCCAACGAGGACGGCACCTTCAAGTCCGACGCGGAGCTCGCCAAGATCTACGGCGAGGCCGGTCTGGACGGCAGCAAGGACACCATCGCCTACTGCCGCATCGGCGAACGCTCCTCGCACACCTGGTTCGTGCTCAAGGAGCTGCTCGGCCAGGAGAACGTGAAGAACTACGACGGTTCCTGGACCGAGTACGGCTCCCTCATCGGGGTGCCGATCGCCCTCGGCGACGAACCCGGAAAGGCCTGATCATGACTGTGCCCACCGCCGCGAACACCGCGGCCAACCTCCCGGCCGGTTGTGCCGCACCGGACCAGTCCGCGCCCTTCCCCAGCAGCGTGGACCTGGCCAAGGAGACGGTGATCACCGGCACCGTGCGCAACGCGGACGGCGAGGTCGTCGGCGGGGCGTATGTCCGGCTGCTCGACTCCTCCGGCGAGTTCACCGCCGAGGTCGTCTCCTCGCCCGAGGGTGTCTTCCGGTTCTTCGCGGCGCCCGGTTCCTGGACCGTGAAGGCGCTCAGCCGGCACGGCAACGGTGAACTGGCCGTCGACGCCGCCCTCGGCATCAACGAGATCGCGGTGAACGTGGCCGCGGCCTGACCCACGCTCTGTCCCGCATTTCCGTGTTGATTTCGGGCGCGTACCGCGCCCGAAACCCACACACAGCATGGTGTGTGAGTTTCGGGCGCGTACCGCACCCGAAATCGACACGCAGCCCGGTGTGTGAGTTTCGGGTGCGTACCGCACCCGAAACCCACACGCTCATGTTCCGCCGGTGGTGACCACCTCGGCGTGCGGCGGAACCTCCGGTCGCCGCCGGGACAGCCGCCGGACACCGGTGTTGAGCACCGCGATCAGCGGCACCGCCACCAGCGCCCCGATGATGCCGGCCAGCACCACACCACAGGCGATCCCGATGATCACCGCGAGCGGGTGCACCGACACCGCCCGGCCCATGATCAGCGGCTGGAGTACGTGCCCCTCGATCTGCTGCACCAGGATCACCGCGCCCAGGGTGATCAGGGCGACCACCCAGCCCTCGTCGACCAGCGCCACCAGCACCGCGACCGCGCCGGACACACTGGCCCCGACGATCGGGATGAACGCGCCCAGGAAGACCAGCGCGGCCAGCGGGAAGGCGAACTCCACCTCCAGCGCCACCAGCGCCATGCCGATGCCGACCGCGTCGATGAAGGCGACCAGCACGGTGGCCCGCACGTACGCACCCAGCGTCGCCCACGAGGCGTCCCCGGCGTCGGCCAGAGACCAGCGCGCGTTCACCGGGAACAACCGGACGATGAACCGCCAGATCGACCGCCCGTCCCGCAGGAAGAAGAACGTCGCGAAGATCACCAGCAGCAGGCCGGTGACCAGCTCGGCGATGGTCGCCACGGTGGCGATGCCGGTGGAGGTCAGCGACGTCGTGTTCGAGTTGATCCACTCCTGGCCGGCGTCGATGGCCTGATCCACCTGCTCGTCGGACAGGTGCAGCGGCCCGGTCCGCGCCCACTGCTGAATCTGCCGGACACCGGCGCTCGCGTTCTCGGTCAGTTTCGGCACCCCGGCGATGAACTGGTTCACCACCAGCGTCAGCGTGCCGGCGACCGCCGCGATGCCGGTCACCATCACCAGGAAGGTGGCCAGCGACCGGGGCAGGCGCAGCCGCAACAGCCAGCCCACCGCCGGGCCGAACAGCGCCGACAGCAGCAGCGCGATGGCCAGCGGAATCATCACGATGCTGACCATGCCGATCAGCTTGAGCAGCGCCCAGCCGATCACGCCGACCACGATCAGGCGCCAGCTCCACGCCGCCGCGATGCGCAGCGAATGCGGCACGTCCGCGTCGTCCTTGCTGGCCGTCGAGTGGTGCACGATCTCCGGCTCGGGTGGCGGCGGCATGAACTCGTCGTACCGGTCGGTCTCCTGCTCGGGCTCCTCGGACCGGGCCGACCGCACCGAGTCACGGCCGGAGTCGTAGGCCTTCTTCAGGTTGTCCCGGACCCGTTGGAAACGGTTCAACCGCTTGCCCCCCTCGACTCTTGAATGCGCGGTAATCACGCTAGTACCCGGTGGCCCGTATCGCTCCACCCGGCGACGAGGAGAAACCACGGCGGCGTACCGTCTGCAAGCGTGAGTGCCGACACCGCCCGTACCGAGACCGGATTGCCGATCCGGATGCTGCACGACCGCGTCCTCGTCCGCCAGGACGGTGGGGAGGGCGAGCGGCGGTCCACCGCCGGCATCGTCATCCCGGCCACCGCCTCGATGGGCCGGCGCCTGTCCTGGGCGACAGCGGTCGGTGTCGGGCCCAACGTCCGGTCCATCGTGGTCGGCGACCGCGTTCTCTTCGACCCGGACGACCGCTCCGAGGTCGAACTGCACGGCAAGGAGTACGTGCTGCTCCGGGAACGGGACGTGCACGCGGTGGCGGCCACCCGGGTCGAGCCCGACGGGACCGGCCTCTACCTCTGAGCCGGCGGCAGCGGGGCGAACGGCGGCGGCGGGCTCGCGTGGTAACCCAGCCGCACCGGCACCGGCATGACCGGTTCCGGCGGCGGCGCGACGGTCCGCACCACCCCGTCCGGGAAGGTGATCCGGTAATACCGGCCGTCCCACCACGACGGCGGCGTCTGCGGGTCCCGGCCGGCGAAGACCGACCGGTAGCCGGTGATCGCGGTCAGCAGCTCGCGCTCCTCCACTCCCAACCGATGTAGATCGTGCGGCGTCCGCGGCAGCCCACGCTGCAACCCGTCGCGCAGCAGCGCCAGCCGGGTCGCCGCGAACTGGAAGTCCCGCATCGCGCGGCGCCCCATCGGGCCGGCCACCCGGTTCGCCCACTCCCGGGCGGCGTGCCGCCGCCCGAGCGTGCCCAGGGCGGCCACCTCGGACGGGGCGAACCAGCCGGCGGCCGCGTAGTCGTACAGCACCCGCTCGGCGAGGCGGCCCTCCCAACTGCGCAGCGCGATGGCGAAGCCGACCACCAGGAAGAAGAACGGCACCATGAAGCCGAGGTAGCCGTACAGCATGATCAGGGTCTCGCCGGTGGCGCCGGCCAGCGTCGGCAGCAGGTTGAAGATGCCGTGCAGGATCATCGCGAGCAGCAGGCCGGCGATCGGGGCGAGCCGCCGCACCGTCCGGTCGCCGGAGCGGGCCGCGATGCCCAGCCCGATCCCGGCCATCGAGGTGAACAGCGGATGGGCGAAGCCGGTGAACAGGATCCGGACGATGAAGATCAAGAACACGTTCTGCAGGCCGGTGGCCGGGCCGTAGTCCGCGGCGCCCTGCGCGTAGCCGTGCCCGCCGAGGTACAGCACGTTCTCCACCATGGCGAAGCCGAGCGCGGAGAGGCCGCAGTAGACGATGCCGTCGGTGATGCCGGACCACTCGCCGCGGCGCCGCCAGAACAGCAGCAGCGGGCCCAGCACCTTCATCGACTCCTCGATGAAGGGGGCCACCAGCACCGCGACCAGCGCGTCCGGCAGGCCGACCCGCTCGAAGAGCCAGGCCGCGCCGGTGTTCACACCCAGTGCCACCGCGGTCGCCACGGCGGCGCCCCAGGCGAAGCAGTAGACCAGGTATTTCGCCGGCTCCGGCTCATAGCGGTCCAGCCAGACGAAACTGCTGGCCAGCAGCGGAACCGGCAGGATCGCCGCGGTCAGGCCGACGATCAGGCCGGTGACGCCGATGTTGTAGCCCAGGAAGACCAGCATGAACACGGCCGCGCTCGCGATCAGCGCGATCACCAGGACGACCGGCAGCCAGCGCCGCCATCCGGCCGGCCGGCCGGGCACCGGCGCGGTCGCCGCCTCGGTCACTTCGGGGTACGGCGGAACCTCAGCCGTCTCGGGAGCGGGATCGTCGGCCATGCCCGCCAGCGTAGTCACCGGGCGGTTCGGCGGCGTGCCCCGTGCGGCCGCCCTCGCCAGCCGATGGCGGCCCGGACCTGACGGGTCGCCTCCGCGTACTCCACCCCGGTGGCGCGCAGCAGGTCGGCCACCGCGGTCCGGGTCTGCGCCACCACCACGCCGCCGGAGTAGCCGACCCCCTCCGCGTAGGCGCGGCCCGACTCGGCGACCGCCTGCAGCGCGCGTGCCCGGGCGGCGACCGGCTCGGCGCCCCGGGCCCACTCCTGCCGGAGCAGCTCCACGGCGTCGCCCAGGTGGCGGACCGAGACGGGCAGCATCTCGGGGACCGGCTCCCGGTCGTTCAGCGCGGTGTGCGCCCGCCGCAGCAGCACCCGGACGTTACGCAGCGAATAGGTCAGTTGTGGGGCTCCCTCGACGTACTGGGCCAGGGCGCCACGGGACCGCCATCGGGCCGGCGCGAACGCCACGTTCTCCCCGGCCGCCTCGATCGCCGCCTGGAACGCCGCGAAGGTGCCCTCAGCGGCCCGCAGCCGCTCCAGCGCGGCCTGGAGCACCTCCGGGTCACCGGCGGCCAGCCCGCGAGCCGCGTCGTGCAGGCCGCCGGTGAAGGCACGCAGCGCCGGATCGGCGGCCCGGCGGACCACCGTCAGCGGGTTCAGCGGCAGCAGCACGGTCATCACCACGAGCGCCACCCCACCGCCGACCAGAGCGTCCAGGAACCGGGTCCAGGGCTGTCCGGTGGTCGTGGTCAGGGTGGCGACCAGCACCGCCGACGAGGCGGACTGCACGATCAACGGAGCGCCGCCGCCGACCGCGGTCGCCAGCAGCACGGCCAGCAGCACGATCAGGCCGATCTGCACCGGGCCGTTGCCGATCAGCAGGATGATGCCGTCGCCGAGACCGATGCCGGCGGCCACCCCGATCACCAGTTCCGTGGTCCGTCGCAGGCGCTGGCCCACCGACGAGCCGAGGGCGATCACCGCGGCGATCGGGGCGAGGAACGGCACCGGGCGGCCGAACAGGTCGTGTGCCACGTACCAGGCCAGGCCGGCGGCGAGGCCGGCCTGCACGGCGAGCATCAACCCGGCCCTGCCCCGGGTGAGGAACACGCCGATCATGACACCAACCTAACGCCACCTTCGAGAGGGGCGGAGGCGAGACGGGCGCCGGATGTCAGGATGCGGAGGTGACCTCACTGCCTGACGCTTTCCGGTCCGCCGCCCGCGGCGCCGGCGCCACCGCGGACGACGCGGACCTGGACGCCGCCGCGAGCTACCTGGTCGGCCGCTGGACCGAGCCGCAGCGCCACTATCACGACGTGACCCACCTCGCCGCGGTGCTGGAGGTGGTCGACCGGTTCGCCCACCTCGCGCCCAACCCCGACCGGGTACGCCTGGCCGCCTGGCTGCACGACGCGGTGTACGACCCGCGCGCTCTGGGCGACGCCAACGAGCGGGACAGCGCCGAGTTCGCCGAGGGACTGCTGACCAGCCTGGGCGCCCCGCCCGAGGTGGCCGCCGAGGTGGCCCGCCTGGTGGGCCTGACCGCCGGGCACGCGACCGGGGAGGACGACCCGGACGGCGAGCTGCTCTGCGACGCCGACCTGGCGATCCTGGCCGCCGACACGGACCGTTACGCCCGCTACACCAGCGCGATCCGCCGCGAGTACGCCCACGTCCCCGACGACGCCTTCCGGGCCGGGCGCTCGCAGGTGCTCACCGAGCTGCTGCGGCCGCCGTCCGTCTTCCGGCACGCCGAGATCCGCGCCGAGTGGGAGGACCGCGCCCAGGCCAACCTCAAGGCCGAACTGGAAGAGCTTTCCTAGATTCTTCCGGTACGCGGAACATCGCCCCTTTCAATCAGGACCGTCCCGTCCGTGCGACGCCCGCTCACCTGGTGGTCCGGCCTCTGCCGCGCCCGCCGGGCTGAGATCGGTGGGCCCGGCCGTCGAGCTCAGCCCGGCGGTCGCGGCAGAGGCCGGACCGGGCGACCGGCGCGCGCCGCACGGACGGGACGACCCGGTTCGCCGGGGGCGGTCTCACGCGTACCCCAGAGGTGTTTGGGTCGGCGCAGTCCCGCCGCGCGGAGCCGGACGGCCAGCTCGCGAGACGGCAGGAGGGTGGCGCCCAGCCAGAGCGCGCTGTGGAACCGGAACTCGGGGATGTCGTAGTGGTCCCGGTCGAAGGCCCGCCGCGGCGTGCCCAGCATCTCGGCGAACACGTGCAGTTCGTCGTAGGAGACGTCGCTGACCAGGTGCGACCAGAGGCAGCCGCGGCCCGGCCAGAGCGGTTCGTCGACGAGGATCAAAGGTCGATGTCGAGCAGGGGCTCGCGCCGGTCGGCGGCCAGCCCGCGGACGTCCGGCGCGCCCATCCGGGCCGCGTCGGCGGTCTCGTCGTCCGGTTTGGTCTGCGACTGCCGCTCGGCGGTGACCTGGGCCAGGTAGTGCTCGATCTCCTTGCGCCGGACGGTGGCGTCCCAGCCGAGCGCCTCACCCATGATCTCGGCGGCGTGCCCGGCCGACTCGGCGCCGCGGTGCGAGGTCTCGAACGAGATCCGGGTACGCCGGGTGAGCACGTCGTCGAGGTGCAGGGCGCCTTCGGCGAGGGCCGCGTACGCCACCTCGGCCGCCAGGTACTCCGGTGCCCCGCGGAGCGGCGCGGCCAGCTCCGGCCGCGCGGACATCATCGCCAGCAGGTGGACGGTGAGCGTCCCGTACCGCTCCAGGAGATGCTCGATCACCCCGGCGGTGACGCCGTGCCGCCGGGCGGTGTCGTGCCGGTCGCGCCAGGCGGCGGCGTAGCCGTCCGCGCCGAGCAGCGGAAGCTCGGCGGTCCGTGACGGCCGGGCCGGGCCGCCGAGCCGGCGCACCGCGCGGTCGACGACGTCGGCCGCCATCACCCGGTACGTCGTGTACTTGCCCCCGGCGACCAGCAGCAGCCCCAGCATCGGCTCGACCACGGCGTGCTCGCGGGACAGTTTCGAGGTGGAGTCGGCCTCGCCGGAGAGCAGCGGCCGCAGCCCGGCGTAGACGCCTTCGATGTCGTCGGTGGTGAGCGGCCGGTCGAGCACGGTGTTGACCTGGTCGAGCAGGTAGCGGATGTCGCGGGCGGAGGCGGCCGGGTGGGCCCGGTCGAGCTGCCAGTCGGTGTCGGTGGTGCCGATGATCCAGTGGCCGCCCCACGGCAGCACGAACAGCACCGACGTGGCGGTCCGCAGGATCAGGCCGGCCTCGCCGGTGATCGCCGAGCGGGGCACCACGAGGTGGACCCCTTTGGAGGCGCGGACGCGCAGCCCCGGCCGGACGCCCACGTCGGTGAGCATCCGCGACATGTCGTCGCTCCACACGCCGGTGGCGGCGACCACCGTGCGGGCCCGGACCTCGAACTCCTCCGAGCCGGGGGCCTCCAGGTCCCGCACCTTCACCCCGACCACCTGGCGGGCCTCGCGCACGAAGCCGGTGACCCGGGCGCTGGTCACCACGGCCGCGCCCAGGCTGGCCGCGGTGCGCGCCAGGTTGACCACCAGGCGGGCGTCGTCGACCTGGCCGTCGTAGTAGCGGATCGCCCCGGCGATCCGGTCGGCCCGCAGACTGGGGAAGAGGTGCCGGGTGCCGTCGCGGGTGAGGTGCCGGTGCAGCGGCATGCCCCGCCCGGTGCCGAAGATCCCGGCGAAGACGTCGTACGCCGCCACGCCGAGCCCGTAGTAGCCGCGCTGCCAGGCCCGTTTGGGCAGGCCGGCGCTGGGCAGCGGGACCAGGATCGGAACCGGGCGCACCAGGTGCGGCGCGAGCCGGGTGGCCAGCAGGCCGCGCTCGGTCAGCGCCTCGTGGACCAGATGCAGCTCCAGCTGCTCCAGGTAGCGCAGGCCGCCGTGGATGAGCTTGCTGGATCGGCTGGACGTGCCGGAGGCCAGGTCACGCGCCTCGACCAGGGCGACCTTGAGTCCGCGGGAGGCGGCGTCGACGGCGGCCCCGGCCCCGGTGGCCCCGCCACCGATCACCAGGACGTCGAACTGCTCGTCGCGCAGCCGGCGCAGGTCGGCGGCACGCCGGATCGGGGAGAGCCGGCCGGCCGAGTAGCGAGAAACGGAGGGATCACGCACCCGTCCCACGTTAGCGCTCACCGGTGTCGCCCAGGCGAGGGAATGTTGTGGCCTGCCGATATGCCACGAATGGTCAGCATCAACCACTTATCCGCCATTAGCGTCAAGCCATGCCGCCGACACACCGGACCGGGACGGCGGTCGTGCTCGTCTACGCGCTCCTGCTGACCGCCACCGCCCTGGTAGCCCCACCCGGGGTGGCCGCCGTGACCAGCCCGTTCACGCTGAGGTACGCCGTCAACACCAACGGCTCGATCCTGTTGCGCGGCAACGCCAACCTGGTCTGCGCCCCGGTCACCGACTGCGTCAACGCGCGGCAGGGGCTGCGGCCGAACAGCGAGTCACTCGACAACAACGGCTACGTCATGGCGAACGCCGACGCCGACGGTGACCTCGGCGCCACCACCCGCAACGACAGCACCGCGACGGTGGCCGTCCCGCCCGGCAGCTCGGTGCTGTTCGCGGCGCTGTACTGGAGCGCGGACACCACCGCCGGCGAACTCGGATCGGGCGCGCCGACACCGGGACACCGGGACCGGGTGCTGTTCCGCGCCCCCGGCTCCGGCTGGCTGCCGGTGACCGCCTCCAAGGTGTTCGGCGGCGGTGGGGCGTACCAGGGGTTCGCCGACGTGACGGCGCTGGTGGCGGGCGCCGGCAACGGGGTGTACGGGGTGGCGAACATCCAGGCCGGGCTCGGCAAGGACCGGTACGCCGGCTGGGCTCTCGCGATCGCGTACCGAAACCCGGCCGCCGGCCTGCGCGCGCTGCGCCTGTACGACGGATACGGCTCGGTGACCAGCACCTCCGGCGACGTCGACATCACCGTCGGCGGCTTCGAGACCCCGCACCTCGGCGCCGTGCGCGCCGAGATCGGCACGGTCGCCTACGAGGGTGACCGGGGCCGGACCGGCGACGCGCTGGAACTCGACGGCACCGCGGTGACCGACGCGGCGAACCCGGCGAACAACTTCTTCAACAGCACGGCGGCCGGCACGCGGGACCCGGCGTGGCCGAACCTGTTCGGCGTCGACATCGACCAGTTCGACGCCACCGGGATGCTCGGGCACGCGGCCACCTCGGCGACGCTCACCCTGAGCACGACGAGCGACACCTACTACCCGGGGGTGGTCTCCTTCGCCATCGACCTGTACGCCCCGAAGATGACCACCACGGTCACCGGCACCGACGTGGACGGCGGCGACCTGCTGCCCGGCGACCTGATCGAGTACCGGATCGAGGTCCGCAACGACGGCAACGACACCGCCGACGACGTGCTGGTGTCGAGCGCCGTCCCGGCGTGGACCAGCTACGTGCCGGGGTCGCTGCGGATCCGGGGCGTACCGGTCACCGACGCGGCCGGCGACGACGGTGGCGCCTTCGCGGCCGGACGCGCCGACCTGGCCCTCGGCGACATCGGCTACCAGGGCACGGCCTGGGCGATCCTGCGGGTCCGGGTCGACGGCACCGTCCCGCCCGGATACGCGATCACCAACCTGGTCAACCTCAGCTACACCGGGCACACCGCGAACGTCGGCGTCTCCGGCCCGGCCGCCTCGGTCGCCACCCCGGTCGCCGCCGGACGGGCCGACCTGGCCGCCGGCCTGACCGTCGAGCCGCCGGTGCTCCAACGGGGCGCCCTGCCGTCCGCCGTCACCTACACCGGCACGGTCACCAACCGGGGGACCGCCCTGGCGAGCGCGCCGTCCGCCGAACTGACCCTGCCGTCCGGGGTGACCCCCGGTGCGCTGCCCGCCGGGTGTTCCGTCTTCGCCCAGGTGGTGACGTGCGCGCTCGGGCCGCTCGTGCCCGGCACCACCGCGACCGTGGTCGTGCCGGCGACCGTCGCCGGGACAGCCGCGGCACGGCCGGCCGCCACCCTCGGCACGGTCGACGACGCCGCCACCGCCGCCTTCGGAGTCAACGAGGCGCCGGTGGCGGTCGCCGACTCGGCGGCCACCACGAACGGCACGGCGGTGAACCTGGCGGTGCTCGGCAACGACTCCGACCCGGACGGGCCGGCGTCCGCGCTGACCGCCACGATCGGCACGCCGCCCGGGCACGGCACGGCGATCGTCGAGGCGGACGGCACGGTCACCTACACACCGGCGCTCGGCTGGGCGGGGGACGACACGTTCACGTACGTGCTCGCCGACGCGGACGGGGGCACCCGGACGGCGACGGTGACCGTACGGACCGCCAACGCGACCCCGACCGCCCGGGACGACGTCGCACACACCGCCTCCGCCACCGAAGTGATCATCCCGGTGCTCCTCAACGACTCCGACCCCAACGGCGACCCCCTCACCGTGGTCGCGGTGACCGGTCCGCCCGGGACGGTACGGATCGCCGGGGACACGGTGGTCTTCCTGCCCTCACCGCTCGTGGTCGGACAGGTGGTGCTGGGCTACACGGTCAGCGACGGGACCGGCACCGACGACGGGCAGATCCTGGTCGACGTGGCGAACGCGGCCCCGGCCGCGAACAACGACCTGGCCACGGTCGCCTACCTGGGCAGCGTGACGATCCCGGTGCTGGCCAACGACAGCGACGGCAACCAGGAGCCGCTCACCGTCAAGACGGTCGCCGTCCCCTCCTCGGGCACCGCGATCCCCGGGCCCGGCGACACCCACGTCGTCTACCAGGCCGCGGCCGGCTTCTCCGGAACGGTGACCTTCGACTACACGATCGCCGACACCCACGGTGCCACGTCGACCGGACGGATCACGGTGGAGGTGGCCAACGCGCCGCCGGTGGCCGTGGACCGGACGGTGAGCACCCCGTACCGGACGCCGCTGACGGTGACCGCGCTCGCCGGGGCGCTGGACCCGAACGGCGACCCGCTCACCGTCAGCGGCGCGACCGGCCCGGCCCACGGCCTGCTCACACACCACCCCGACCAGACGCTCACCTACACCCCCGACGACGGCTGGTCCGGAACCGACTCGTTCACCGTCACGGTCGCCGACACCCGGGGCGGCACCAGCACGGCCACCGTCACCGTCACCGTGCTGAACGCGCCACCGACCGCCCGGCCCGAGGCCGTCACCCTGCCGACCGGGCAGCCGTCGGTGATCGACGTGCTGGCCAACGACGAGGACCCGAACGGCGACCCGCTCACCGTCACCGTCGACACGCCACCCGACCACGGGACCGCCTCGGTCTCCGGCGGCCGGATCGGCTACCAGCCCGCGCCCGGCTGGTCCGGCGCCGACTCGCTGCGCTACACGATCAGCGACGGGCGCGGCGGCACGGATACCGCGACCGTGACGATCGAGCTGGTCAACGCGTTCCCGGTGGCCCGCGCGGACGCCGCCGTCACCGGCACGGGCGAGCCGGTCACGGTCGACGTGACGGCCAACGACAGCGATCCGAACGGCGAACCGCTGACCGTCTCGGCCTGGACCGCGGCCGCGCACGGCACGGTCGCCGCCACCGGAACGGCCGGCACGCTCCGCTACACCCCGGATCCGGGGTTCACCGGCGTCGACGCCTTCGGTTACACCGCCGAGGACCCGCACCGGGCGAGCGCGGCCGCCCAGGTGACGATCACGGTGCGCAACGCGGCGCCGGTGGCGGTCGACGACGTCTACACCGTCCGGCAGCAGGGCGCCACCACACTGGCCGTACTCGTCAACGACACCGACGCGAACACCGGCCAGGACCTGATGCTCGGCGGAACCGGCGCGGCCACCCGGGGCACGGCCACGCCGACCGCGGACGGGACCGTCGGCTACGCCCCGGCGCCCGGCGCCACCGGCCAGGACACCTTCGATTACACGGTCCGCGACGAGGTGGGCGGCAGCGACACCGGCACCGTGACGGTCACCATCGACGAGGCACCGGCCGCGACCGACGACCAGGCGTTCACCGGCGCGGCCACCCCGGTGGACATCACCGTCCTGACCAACGACAGCGACCCGGAGAACCGGCCGCTGACGGTGACCGGCACCGGGAACCCGGGACACGGCTTCGCGACGGTCCAGGCCCACGGAACCATCCGGTACGCCCCACGGCACGGCTACACCGGCATGGACACCTTCGGCTACACGATCCGCGACCCGATCGGCAACGTCGCGAACGCCCGGATCTCCGTCCGGGTCGCCAACGCCTCCCCGGTCGCCCGCCCCGACCGGGCCGCCGCCCTCGCCGGCCGCCCGGTCGAGGTGGACGTGCTGGCCAACGACACCGACGACAACCCCGGCCAGACCCTGGTCATCAGCGCGGCCGGTCCCGCCGGGCGGGGCGCCACCACCATCGTGGGTGACCGGGTCCGCTACACGCCGCCGGCCGGGTGGACCGGTCAGGACCATTTCCGGTACGCGGTGAGCGACGGCGCCGGTGGTGCAGCCGAGACGACCGTCGAGATCACCGTCACCCACCAGATCCCGTACGCGGTGGCCGACTCCCGGGCCACCCCGCACGGCCGGGCGGTGACCGTGCCGGTGCTCGCCAACGACCTGGACCCGAGCGGCACCCTGCGGGTCACCGCGGTGACCGAACCGGACCACGGCACCGCGCGCAACGACGGCGGCCGGACGGTCACCTACACACCGCCGCGCGGATTCTCCGGGACGGCCGTGTTCGGGTACACCGCCGTCGACGCGGACGGCCGCGAGACCGGGGCGACCGTGACCGTCACCGTGGGGCCGCCACCGAACGCCCCCGACCGGGAGGTCACCACCCCGCCCGGCAGCCCGGTGGGGATCCCGCTGCCCAGCACCGACGAACAGGGCCGCCCGGCGAGGGTCGGGCGGATCGGCGAACCCCGGCACGGCACGGTCCGGCTGAACCCGGACGGCACGATCACCTACACCCCGGATCCGGGTTTCACCGGCACCGACCGGTTCACCTACGAGATCATCGACGAGTACGGCAACGTCGCCCACGGCACGATCATCGTCAACGTGCCGGCGCCCGTCTCCCCGTCGCCCGTCCCGCCGGTCTCCACTCCGCCGTCGCCCGTCCCGCCGTCGTCCCCGCCGCCGGGGCCGCCGTCGCCGAGCGTCCCGGTGACACGGACCCCGGCCCGGCCGCCCTCCGGCAGCCCGTCCCGCGGTCCGGCCACGTCACCGACGCCCGGGGCGGCGCCCGTCCCGCCCGACCTGCCGACGACCGGCCCGGCCGCGGTCCCGGTCACTCTCCTGAGCTGCCTGGCCTGCCTGTTCGGCACCGTCCTGTACGCCCTCGGCGTACCCCACAGGGGCCGGCACCGGCGCTGAGACGCCGGAAGGCGGCCCGCCGAAGCGGACCGCCTTCCGGTTTGGAGCTGATGGACTCAGAAGTCCATGTCACCGCCGCCCGGGGCGCCGGCCGGAGCCGGGGTCTTCTCGGGCTTGTCGGCCACGACGGCCTCGGTGGTGAGGAACAGCGCGGCGATCGACGCGGCGTTCTGCAGCGCCGAACGGGTCACCTTGGCCGGGTCGATGATGCCCGCGGCCAGCAGGTCCACGTACTCACCGGTCGCGGCGTTGAGGCCGTGACCCGCGGCGAGGTTGCGCACCTTCTCCACCACGACGCCGCCCTCGAGGCCGGCGTTCACGGCGATCTGACGCAGCGGGGCGTCGAGCGCGACCTTGACGATGTTGGCGCCGGTCGCCTCGTCGCCGACCAGGTCCAGCTTGTCGAACGCGGTCTTGCCGGCCTGCACCAGCGCGACGCCACCACCCGGGACGATGCCCTCCTCGACGGCCGCCTTCGCGTTGCGAACGGCGTCCTCGATGCGGTGCTTGCGCTCCTTGAGCTCGACCTCGGTGGCCGCGCCGACCTTGATCACCGCAACGCCACCGGCCAGCTTGGCCAGGCGCTCCTGCAGCTTCTCACGGTCGTAGTCGGAGTCCGAGCGCTCGATCTCGGCGCGGATCTGGTTGACCCGGCCCTGGATCTGCTCGCCGTTGCCGGCGCCGTCCACGACGGTGGTCTCGTCCTTGGTGATGACGACCTTGCGGGCCTGGCCCAGCAGCGACAGGTCGGCGGCGTCCAGCTTGAGGCCGACCTCCTCGCTGATGACCGCGCCACCGGTGAGGATGGCGATGTCCTCGAGCATGGCCTTGCGACGGTCACCGAAGCCGGGGGCCTTGACGGCGACCGACTTGAAGGTGCCGCGGACCTTGTTGACGACCAGGGTGGCCAGGGCCTCGCCCTCGACGTCCTCGGCGATGATGACCAGCGGCTTGCCGGACTGCATGACCTTCTCGAGGATCGGCAGCAGGTCCTTGACCGCAGAGATCTTGCTGTTCGCGATGAGGATGTAGGGGTCGTCGAAGACGGCCTCCATCCGCTCGGCGTCGGTCATGAAGTACGCCGAGATGTAGCCCTTGTCGAAGCGCATGCCCTCGGTGAGCTCCAGCTCCAGACCGAAGGTGTTGCTCTCCTCGACGGTGATGACGCCTTCCTTGCCGACCTTGTCCATGGCCTCGGCGATGATCTCGCCGACCGTGGAGTCACCGGCCGAGATGGAGGCGGTGGAGGCGATCTGCTCCTTGGTCTCCACGTCCTTCGCGAGCTGCGAAAGGCCCTCGGAGACGCTGGCGACGGCGGCCTCGATGCCCCGCTTCAGGGCCATCGGGTTCGCGCCGGCGGCGACGTTGCGCAGGCCCTCACGGACCAGGGCCTGAGCCAGGACGGTCGCCGTCGTCGTGCCGTCACCGGCGACGTCGTCGGTCTTCTTCGCGACCTCCTTGACCAGCTCGGCGCCGATCTTCTCGTACGGGTCCTCGAGCTCGATCTCCTTGGCGATGGATACACCATCGTTGGTGATCGTGGGGGCGCCCCACTTCTTCTCGAGAACCACGTTGCGGCCCTTGGGACCGAGGGTCACCTTGACCGCGTCGGCGAGCTGGTTCATGCCGCGCTCGAGGCCCCGACGAGCCTCCTCGTCGAATGCGATGATCTTGGCCATACGGCGTTGTCCTCCCGGACATCCGCGGCGCCGGGCCTCGTCGGCCCCGCTCTCCGCACTTTGAGGAAGTCTGTGGACGTCACCACCTGGCGATGTGACGTCCTCAGGCCGAGCCGGATAGCCCGCGACGACCGGCTCCGTGCCCCGATGCCGATGGCAGCATCGTGACCGGAACCCCACCGTCCCGACCTGCTGGCACTCAACAGGCGCGAGTGCCAATCACTTGTTTAGCACTCTCCGGTGGCGAGTGCAAGAAACCCCATCTTCCCGCGAAACCCGCCGACCGGCCCCGAATTCCGCTAACGATCTTGAACGCCCAGCTCAGGCGGGTTCGCGAGGCTCCTCCGGGGCGACGTGACGAGCGCCGCAACCGACCAGGCGACGAGGCCGACCGCCCACAGGACACTCTGCGCCCACGGGACCGGGAGGGTGCTCACGGCCCACCAGAACGGCGGCAGGGCGACGGAGGCGGCCAGGAGCAGTCCGCGCCGGCCGCGGGCGGGCGCCGGGAACAGCGCAACCCGGTTCACCGGCAAGCAGGTTGCCGGGCGGGTGCGGCGGCGGTAGGCATGACCCATGGAGAACTGGGACGTACGCCGGGTCACCCCGGAGGACGCCGGGCGGATGCGGGCTCTGCGGATCGAGATGCTGGCGGACAGTCCCCTCGCGTTCCTGGAGACGGTGGCCCAGGCGGCGGCCCGGTCGCACGAGGCCTACCGGCAGCGGATCCGTAAGTCGTCGTTCGGACCGGAGACGGCACAGTTCATCGCCGACCCGGGCGGGCCGCTGATCGGGCACGCCGGCGGCACCGTGGCGCCCGGCGAACCGGCCTGCACGGTGATCTTCGCGGTCTACCTGACTCCGGCGTACCGGGGCGGTAAGGTGCTCGGGCAGTTGGTCGAGGCGGTCGCCGACTGGTCCGTGGCGGCCGGGCGGGACCAGCTGATGCTCGAGGTGGTGTGCGGCAACGGGCGGGCCGTCCGGGCGTACGAGAAGCTGGGTTTCGCCGACACCGGTGTGCGGCTGCGGCACCCCACCATCCCGGCGCTCACCGAGCTCCAGATGCGACGGCGGGTCTGATGGCCGGGCGGGGATGGCACGTGACGCGCACCGTCCTCACCGCCGTGAACGGGACCACCGTCATCGGCCTGCTGGTCGCCCTGGCCACCGGGGCCCGGATCCGCCGTGGCCGGCACGGCGTGCTCATCGCCGAGAACTACCGGCTCCGGGTGCCGCCCGCGACCTGCTTCACGATCGGTTCGGTCGTCCTCACCAGACGCACCGCCGAGTGGCTGCTCGCCGAGGAGCGGGCCCGGCTGCTGGCGCACGAGAGCCGGCACGCCGGCCAGTACGCCGTACTCGGCCCGCTGTTCTGGCCCGCCTACTGGCTGGCGTGCGCGTGGTCGATCGCGCTCACCACGTCCTACGGGGTGCGCAACTGGTTCGAACGGAACGCGGGACTGGCCGACGGGCACTACCCGGAGGATCTCCCACTGCGACCGTGGGCACTCAGAATGTTTGGTCGGGAGGACGGACGCACAACGCCTCCGGGCACGTAGCCGTATGGGTCAGCGCTGGGATCGTTGGGACCCTCGGAGATTGTCGCCAAGCTCAGGTGAGGGGCCTCGTACGGCGTCGCGTCCTCCCGCAGAGAGCATCCTGCCGATCCGGAGATCGGAGTGCAAGTCCTCGGAGGAGGGATTTTCGACAACCGGCTGATCGCCGATTACCGACAGTTATCCGAGCAGGCCGGCGTCGCGAGCGCCCCGCAGCGACGGTTTGATCGCGTGTGTCGGTCCAACCTGGCCGGCGACCGCGTCCAGAGTCTTCAGACCCTCGCCCGTGTTGTAGACGACCGTCTCCTTGGTGGGGTCCAGCTTGCCGCTCTCCACCAGTTTCTTCAGCACCGCCACCGTGGTGCCGCCGGCCGTCTCGGCGAAGACGCCGGTCGTCTCGGCGAGCAGCCGGATGCCGGCCCGGATCTCGTCGTCGTTCGCGTAGTCCATCCAGCCGCCGGTGCGGCGGACGGCCTCGATCGCGTACGGCCCGGCGGCGGGGTCGCCGATGTTCAGCGACTTGGCGATGCCGGTCGGCTTCACCGGGGTGATCACGTCGGTGTCGGCGTGCAGCGCCACGGCGATCGGGTTGCAGCCCTCCGACTGGGCGCCGAAGACGGTCCAGCCGTCCTCGGGGGCCTCGACGAGTCCGATCTCGACCAGCTCGGAGAACGCCTTGTCCACCTTGGTGAGCAGCTCACCGGACGCCATCGGGATGACCACCTGGGCCGGGATGCGCCAGCCCAGCTGCTCGGCCACCTCGTAGCCCAGCGTCTTGGAGCCCTCGGCGTAGAACGGGCGGACGTTCACGTTGACGAAAGCGGTGTCCTCGAACTCGTCGGTCTCCACGAGCTCGCTGCACAGCCGGTTCACGTCGTCGTAGGAGCCCTGGATGGCCACCAGGTCCCCGCCGTACACCGCGGTCGTGATGATCTTGCCCTGCTCCAGGTCGGCCGGGATGAACACGATGCTCGGGACACCGGCGCGGGCCGCGTGGGCGGCCACCGAGTTCGCCAGGTTGCCGGTCGAGGCGCAGGAGAACCGGTTGAACCCCAGCTGCTTGGCGGCGGTCAGCGCCACCGAGACGACCCGGTCCTTGAACGAGTGCGTCGGGTTCTGCGAGTCGTCCTTCACCCACAGCGGGGCCCGGATGCCGAGCGCGGCGGCCAGCGCCGGGGCGCTCACCAGCGGCGTCATGCCCGGGTCCAGGGTCACCCGGGCGTCCGGGTCCTGGCCGGCCGGGAGCAGAGGCGCGTAACGCCAGATGTTCTGCGGGCCCGCCTCGATCTGGGCCCGGGTCACCCGCGCGAGCGCCGCCTCGTCGTAGGCGACCTCGAGCGGGCCGAAACACTCGTAACAGGCGTGCTGCGCGGCCAACGGGTACTCGGCGCCACAAGCGCGACAGATCAGCCCGCGAGCGGGCGAGGCGGAGGTGGTGGAGGGTGCGTCGACGACAGACGTCACTAGAGTTTCCTCTCATCTTTCCCCGCGGCGACCTGCCGAAACGGGGACGGAATTAGCACCTGCCACGTCGCTGCCTCGTCATCGAGAGTCATGCGTGGTGGTTGCCGGGGCTTCGTCGGGCCGTATCCCTCTGCCCCTCTGGATGAGGTATTCAGTTGTTTCCCACACCTTACGACGAGATTCCGGGATCTCCATACCGAGTTCCCGAGGTGTGAGCCACTTCCTTCCGGCGCCGCCCCGGATTTCGCTCCCGCTCCCCGAATGCCAACAAAAGCCCCTTCTTGGCGGCCCGACGTTCCAGGTCAAGATCAAATTCCTGTCGCAGCGGGGTGGTGGGTGCGGACCGCTGCTCCCGCCGAGGGCCCGGTGTGACTCGCTGGCCGCTGGCGCGTCCAAGACACGAGCCACCCCGCGCGACGTGCGTGAGCGGTTGCGCTCGAAACCCGGCTGGCCGTGGTGGGCGCGGCCGGAGGCCGCCCGCTCTCATGAGCGGGCGGCGGGGACGGCCTGGAGTCGCGCCCGCAGTGGCCGCCGCGACGGACGGGACTCGGCGTCGTGCGTACGATATGGGGGTTTTAGGAAGTTACGTCTTTTCGGGTGAAGCGGTAGAAGGCGATCCCCCAGAACAGGGTGGCGTAGACGACCGCGGAGATGGCACCCTTGGCCAGGTCCTCGGTCTGGACCGGGGTGGAGAGCAGGCCCATCCATGCGTCCGTGTAGTGGGTGGGCAGCGCGTTGCGGATGCCGCCGAGGGCCTCGATCTGGTCCAGAATGCTGGACAGGATCCACAGGAGGACGGCGCCGCCCACCGCGCCGAGAGCGGCGTCGGTGAGGACCGAGAGCAGGAAGGCCAGGCCCGCCACCACCAGCAGGGTGGTCGCCAGGTAGGCGAGGATGGCCAGCAGGCGGAGCAGCCCTTCGGCGGGTGGGATCTCGGCGGCGATCGTGCTGCCCAGCGGGGACCAGCCGTAACGGAGGGTCCCGATCAGCAGGCCGGTGCCGGTGAGCAGAAGCAGGGCGACCAGGGAGTAGGCGGCCGCCACGATCAGCTTGACGCCGAGCAGCCGGGCCCGCGGGACCGGGATGGCGAGCAGATAGCGCAGGCTGCCCCAGCTGGCCTCGCTGGCGACCGTGTCGCCGAAGAACAGGGCGACCACCACGACCAGCAGGAAGCCCGCGGAGACGGCCAGGCCGAAGAGGGCGAAGTTCAGACCGCCGGAGGTGGCCAGATCTGCCATGCTGCTGAACGCGCCGCCGCGGTCACCGTCCTCGTCGCCGTCACCGCCGCCGCCGAACTCGAAGGCGGCCAGGACGATCATCGGCAGCAGCACCATGAAACCGAGCGCCATCTGGGTGCGCCGGCGCGACGCCTGGCGCCGCACCTCGGCCCAGATCGGCAGGGTGCGCGACGGCCGGTAGCCGGCCGCGGCCTCCAACGAGCTCGATGATTCGCTCGCAAGCTCGCTCATCGGTCTCCACTTCCTCGTGAGTTGTCGCCGACCAGGGAGAGGAACGCGTCCTCCAGGCGGCGGCGCGGCACCAGCCGGTCCACCCCGATGCCGGCGCCGACCAGCGACGCGACGATCTCCGAGCGGGCCGTGCCGTTCATGTCGACGATCAGGCCGTTCGCGCCCTCGGGTTTGACCGAGTGCACGCCCAGATCCTCGAGGACCCGGGTGGCGGCCGGTACGTCGGACACCTCCAACTGCACCGACGGGGACTCGCCGACGATGTCGCCGACCGGGCCGGACGCCACGATCCGCCCCTTGTTGACGACGACGGCGTGGGTGCAGGTCTGTTCCACCTCGGCGAGCAGGTGGCTGGAGACGAGCACCGCCCGGCCGTCGGTGGCGTACCGCTGCAGGACGCGGCGCATCTCGGCGATCTGCGGCGGATCCAGCCCGTCCGTCGGCTCGTCGAGGACCAGCAGCTCGGGCAGGCCCAGCATGGCCTGCGCGATGGCGAGCCGCTGCCGCATACCGTGGCTGTACTTGCGGGTCTTGCGGTGCACCGAGTCACCCAGTCCGGCGATCTCCAGGGCCTCGTCGAACCTGGCGTCCTCCCACGGCCGGCCGGTGGCCTGCCAGTACGCCTTCAAGTTCTCGTACCCGCTGAGGTGCGGCAGGAAGCCGGGGCCCTCGACGAGCGCGCCGACCCGGGACAGGATCGGGGCGCCGGGGACCAGCCGGTGCCCGAAGACGAAGATCTCGCCCTCGGTCGGCTGGGTGAGGCCCATCAGCACCCGCAGCGTGGTGGTCTTGCCGGCGCCGTTCGGTCCGAGGAGACCGACGACCTGCCCGCGTGCCACCGTGAAGTCGATCTCCTGGACGGCCACGAAGCCGTCCCCGTACGCCTTGCGCAGCCCACGGACCACCAGCGGGGTGTCGGCGTGCTCGGCGACGACCGCGACGTCACGCCGCCGGTGCCGGGCGCGGCTCACCACGAGCAGCAGGATCAGGCCGAGCACGAGCGCGGCGACCACCCCGGCCAGCACGTACCACCAGAGGGCGCCGGGGTCGGCGATCGGTTCGCCGGTCAGCGTCGGCAGGGTCAGTTCCGGATCCACCGCGACGGTGTACGTCGTCGGCTGGGCGGGAGTGAGGAACGCCTGGTCGGAGGTGGCTACGGTGACGCGTACGGTGTGACCGGCATCGATCTGGCGGACGATCGCCGGAAGCGTCACGGTGACCGGCCGCGCCTGGGCGATGTCGGCCGGCAGGCCGGTGAGCCGGACCGGCGCGACCAGGCCGGCGCTCAGCGTGGCGGTCCCGTTGGCGTCGACGTCGTAGAGCTTCACGAAGACGACGGCCGTACCGGTCGGCGACGCGGCCCGCAGCCGGACCGTCGGCGATCCGGCCACGTCGGCGGCTGCGGTGAGCGGGGCCGACTCGAAGACGGCGTGCTGGCCGGGCACGTCCAGGGCCACGTTGCCGCTGAGCAGCGAGCTGAGCCGGCTGGTGATGCCGGGCATCGAGGAGATGGCGCCGGGATTGCCGTTCGGCGGGTTGGCGACCGGCTGCGCCGATCCGGCGAGGGTCACCGGGGTGCTTCCGGTCCCGCTCAATCCGGGGTACGCGTCCGCGGAGTAGCCGTTGGTGACCAGCCCGCGGTCGAGCGCGCTGAATCCGGCCACCTGGGACCAGGTGAAGTCGTCGCCGGGGGCTTCGCCCTCGCCCTTGAGGTAGTGGTCGAGCCACTGCACCGTCAGGTACTTGAGCCGGTCGGAGTCGGAGGTGGGCCCTTCGCCGCCGTCGTGGCCGCCGGTGAACCAGGCGACCCGCACCGGGGTGCCGGCCGCGGCGATGCCTTTCGCGTTGGCGTCCGCCTCGGAGAGCGGGAAGAGCGTGTCGACGGCGCCCTGGATCAGCAGCGTCGGCGCCTTGATCCGGTCGAGGACGGTGGCCGGGCTGGACTTGCGCAGCAGCGCCAGGGTGTTCTCGTCGGGGATGCCGGTGGTGGCCATCTGGAGGTAGGCGGCGCAGATGTCGGCGGCGAACCGGCCGCAGGCGGGGTCACCCGGCGGGGCCTCCGGCGGTCCGCCGCGGCCGCCGGTCTCCAGCGACGCCGTGCCGTTGCCGAAGAAGTAGCCGGCCCAGCTCTTCTTGAAGACGCCGGCCGCGTCGGTGCCCGCCGACTGCGGGACGAGGGCGCTGCCCAGGTCGTTCCAGGTGATCGACGGGACGATCGCGTCGACCCGCTGGTCCTGGCCGGCGAGGAGCAGGGCCAGGGCTCCGCCGTACGAGCCGCCGACGACGGCGACCTTCGGGTCCCCGGCGGCGTCGGTGGTCACCTCGGGCCGGGTGGCCAGCCAGTCGAGCAGCCGCTGGGCGTCCTCGACCTCGTGGTCCGGGCTGTTCAGGTGGATCTCGCCGGTGCTGCGCCCGAACCCGCGAGCGGTGTACGCCAGGACGGCGTACCCGCGTTCGGCGAGGGATTCGGCGTCGTCGCGGACGGTCTCCTTGGAGCCGCCGAAGCCGTGCGCGAGCAGGACGGCGGGCACCTTGCCGTCCCGGTCGGCCGGCAGGTAGAGGCGGGCGTCCAGTTCGACGGCGTCACCGGCGAGCCGGAGGTCCTCGGTGGTCCAGGCGTCGGGCGTGGGCCGGACGGCCCAGACTGCGGCGGCGGCGAGCACCACGAGGGCGGCGGCCGCGGGAACGGCCCGGCGCCGGTTGAGCCGGGGCAGCGCGCGGCGCAACCCGGCGGTCAGGGCAGACATGGCGCAAACGCTAGCCGGAAAGCCCTGTGTGGGTGCTGAGGGTTCTCTCAGCAACCCCTTTCGCCGGTGAAGACCTTCTCGACGGTGGTGGCGTCACCGGCGGTCAGGGCGCTCACCGTCCCGCCGGCGAGTTCCAGGAGCAGCGCGCCGGTCCCGTCCACGACGAGCCAGCCGGTGACGCCGCCGGTCCCGGTCACCGCCCGGCCGGACGGGTACGCGGCCCGCACGTCGTCGACGGTCGCCCCGATCGCCACGTTCCCGGTCGTGGTGACGGTGGGATCGGTGACCCGCACCCGGACGAGTTCTCCGCCCCAGACATCGGTCTCCGGCGCGCCGGTGAACCCGCCGGCCCTGCCGCACCCGTTGGGGGTCAGTCCGGTGACCAGTCCGGCGTCGGTGATCTCCTGCTGGGTCATCCCGATCCGGAACGGGCCGTACCCGGCCGCGCTGATGCTCAGCTTGCCGGAGGGTGTGGGTTCCGGCGGGGACGGGCCGAAGCTGGCCGGCGGCATGTCGAGGCTGATTCCCGGGGAGGCGGCCGGGGCGGTGGCGGAGGGCGCCGGGGTGTCCGGGTCGCCGGTGCAGCCGGACAGCACGGCCAGCGCCATCGTCAGTGCGACAAGCGGTCTACGCCTCATCAGTGGACTACCCCTCGGCGGATAGCGTGGACGAACCAGATGGCCCAGACGATCAATCGGAGGCACGCCCGGTGGCTGATGATCTCACGCTGACCGTGACCTTACGGCCTGCCGCGCTGGATGCCAGGCGTGGCATCGTGCGCTTGCATCCGGAGGTGATGGCGGCGCTGGACCTGCGCCCCGGCGACCCGGTCCGGCTGACCGGCAACCGGACCACGGCGGGCATCGTGGCCCGGGCCGAGCCGAACGCCGGGCGCGGCCTGCTCTACGCCGACGATCTGACCCTGGGCAATCTCGGCATGCGTGACGGCGGCCGGGTCACCGTCACCGGGACGCCGGTGGTGCAGGCCGACCGGGTGATGCTGTCCGGGCCGCCCGAGGTGGTGGCCGTGGTCTCCCCCGAGATGCTGCGCCTGGCCCTGCTCGGCAAGGTGGTCAGCACCGGCGACGACGTCTCGCTGCTGCCGCAGGACGTGCTGCCGGACGCCGGGCACCGCCCGCTGGTGGAGGCGGCCCGGCGCAGCCTCGCCAACCGGGTGGGGTATGCCTGGACCAGCACCCTGCTGCGGGTGACCGAGGTCGCCGGCGGAGACGCCTCGCTGGTCACCATGGACACCGTGGTCGGCTGGCGGGACGGTCCCGCCGCGGTCGCCGCCGGGACCGTGGCGACCCGGCGGGTTCCGGCCGAGGCGCCCGCCTCCTCCGACCCGGAGGTGCCGCCGCCCAGCCTGGACGACCTGCCCGGGCTGCGCTCCCAGGCCAAGGAGCTGGAGGAGCTGCTCGACCTGGGCTTCCACCACCGGGAGGTGCTGACCCGGCTGGGCACCCGGGTGACGCTCGGCGTCCTCGTCTCCGGCCCCGCCGGATCGGGCAAGTCCGCGCTGGTCCGGGCGGTCGGCGCCGTGGTCGGCGCGCGGGTGCGCACGGTGTGGGCGCCGGCGCTGGCCGCGCTCACCAACAGTGCGGCGGCCGCCCGGCTGCGCGAGCTCGCCACGGAGGTACGCGGAGACGGCCCCGCCGTGCTGGTGATCTCGGACGTGGAGGCGCTGGCGCCGCGCGAGGAGCCGGGGCCGATCTCCACGGTGTTCCGGCAGGTGCTGGCCGAGACGGTGGCGGCCGGTACGGCGGTCGTCTGCACCACCAGCAAGCCCGAGTCGGTGGACCCGTCGCTGCGCGCGCCCGACCTGCTCGCCGTCCAGTTGACCGTGCCGCTGCCGGACTCGGCGATGCGGCGCGAGCAGCTGGGCGTGCTGACCCGGGGCATGCCGCTGGCCGAGGACGTGCGGTTGGACGAGGTCGCCGGGCGTACCCCCGGTTTCGTGGCCGCCGATCTGGGCGCGCTGGCCCGGGAGGCCGGGGTGCGGGCCGCGTTGCGGCAGAAGGACGCCGAGTCGCCGACCGTGACGATGGCCGACTTCGAGGCGGCTCTCGACGTGGTCCGGCCCACTTCGATGGCCGAGTCCACCCTGGAGGTGGCGGCCGTGACCCTCGACGACGTGGGTGACATGGCCGAGGTGAAGCAGGTGCTCACCGAGTCGGTGCTGTGGCCGCTGACCTATCCGGACACGTTCGCCCGGCTCGGTGTCTCGCCGCCGCGTGGGGTGCTGCTCTACGGTCCGCCCGGGTGCGGGAAGACGTACCTGGTGAAGGCGATCGCCGGGACCGGCAAGGCGAATGTGCTGTCGGTGAAGGGCGCCGAGCTGCTCAGCAAGTGGGTGGGTGACAGCGAGCGGGCGGTGCGGGAGCTGTTCCGCCGGGCCCGGGAGGCCGCGCCCACCCTGGTCTTCCTGGACGAGGTGGACGCGCTCGCCCCGGCCCGCGGTCAGGGCAGCGACGGCGGTGTCACCGACCGGGTGGTGGCCGCCCTGCTGACCGAGCTGGACGGTGTCGAGGATCTGCGCAACGTCGTGGTGATCGGGGCGACCAACCGGCCCGACCTGATCGACCCGGCGCTGCTGCGGCCCGGCCGGCTGGAGCGCCTGGTCTACGTGCCGCCGCCGGACGGGCGGGCGCGGGCGGCGATCCTGCGGGCGTCGTCCAAGGCGGTGCCGCTGGACGACGCGGTCGACCTGGACGAGCTGGGCGCGGATCTGGAGGGCTTCTCGGCGGCCGACTGTGCGGCGCTGATCCGGGAGTCGGCGCTGGCCGCCATGCGTGAGTCCCTGGAGGCGTCCACGGTGACCGCGGCGAACGTGGCGACCGCCCGGTCCCGGGTGCGGGCCTCGCTGGATCCCGCGCAGGTGGCCTGGCTCGCCGCCTACGCCGAGACCCATCAGCCCTAGAGGCTCTGTCGCGTGATCCGCGCGACAGAGCCTAACGGCGGCGGGTGCGGGCGCGCGCCGTGCGGAGGCGGCGCAGCCGTCCGACCAGGACCGGGTCCTGCTGGAGGGCGGCCGGGTTGTCGAGCAGGCCGTTGAGGAGCTGGTAGTAGCGGGTCGAGGAGAGGCCGAAGGTGTCCCGGATGGCCTGCTCCTTGGCGCCCGCGTGTTTCCACCACTTGCCCTCGAAGGCGAGGATCTCCAGCTCCCGGTCGGTCAGGCCGGTGGCCTCGACGTGTTCGGCGGGCGCGGTTCCGGGTTCCGCCGCACGCGGGGCGGGGACGGCCGGCTGCTCCCTGGTCGGTTCGGCGGCGGGCTGCATGGCGCTCCCAGACGACATCGGTGACCACGGATTTGACGAGGGATCCTCAGCATAGGTCGCACCGAAGATCCCCGCAGACGCTACCTCAGGCGACCGCGTGGCTACTCAACGTCCAATTTGCTGACACCCTTAGGTGTTTCAGGCTGTGATGACGTCGACTCCGGCATCCCGGAAGGCGGCCAGCACCGCCGGCGGCGCCCCGGAATCGGTGACCAGGGTCTCAACCTTGGTGATCGGGCAGATCCGGGCGAACGCGTGGCCGCCCAGCTTGGACGAGTCGGCGATCACGACGACCCGTTTGGCCCGGGCCACCATCAGGCTGTTCATCGACGCCTCGCCCTCGTGGTGGGAGGCGGCGCCGAGCTCGACGTCCAGGGCGTCCACACCGAGCAGCACGATGTCCAGCGTGACCTCCTTGAGGAGGGCGCCGCCGAGCGGGCCGACCACCTCGAAGGACTGCGGGCGGACCACGCCACCGGCCACGACGATCTTCATGCGCGAGCGGAGCAGCAGCTCGTTGGCGATGTTCAGGGCGTTGGTGACGACGGTGAGCTGGGAGCCCTCGCCGCCGGCGTTGAGGTCGGGGCGGACGGCCAGCGCCCGGGCCACCTCGGTGATCGTGGTGCCGCCGTTGAGTCCGACCACCGTGCCGGGGGTGACCAGGCGTGCGGCGGCCTCACCGATGCGCTGCTTCTCGGCGGAGTGCTTGGCGCTCTTGTAGCGCAGCGGCAGATCGTACGAGACCCCGTTGGCGACCGCCCCGCCCCGGGTTCGGGTGATCATCTGTTGCTGGGCGAGCTGGTCGAAGTCACGCCGGATGGTGGCCTGGGACACGTCGAGACGCTCGGAGGCCTCCTCGACGGTTACCCGGCCGCTCTCCGTGAGTAATTCGAGCAGGGCATTCCACCGCGCGTACCGGTCCACCCACCACTCCCCGATGCACGTTGCATGATAAGTGTGTGCACATTAGTGCGCGAAAGACCCGGAAGCAAAGGTAACCGTTGCGCGAAGGACCTTTGTCGCTTGCCCCGTCGACGGCCTCGTGAGCACAATAGCGCGCGAAAGTCCCGGGAACCGAGCGCGAATGCGCAGCATCAACCGGTGAGGAAAAGACATGAGCCATGTCAAAGCGGAGATCGCCACACAGCCGGAGTGCTGGCGGCAAGCGGCGAAACTAGCCGGGGCGCCTGGGCTGCCCCGGCAGGACGAACGGGTCGCCGTCGTCGGGTGCGGGACATCCTGGTTCATGGCGAAGTCGTACGCGGTGCTCCGCGAGCAGGCCGGGCAGGGCGAGACCGACGCGTTCCAGGCGTCCGACTTCCCGTACGGCCGGCGCTACGACCGTCTGCTGGCGATCACCCGGTCCGGCACCACCACCGAGACCCTCGACGTGATGCGTGCCGTCGGTGAGCACACCCCGGTGACCGTCTTCACCGCCGACGGCTCACAGCCGGCCGCCGAGATCGCGAACGAGACCGTGGTGCTCGACTTCGCCGACGAGAAGTCCGTGGTGCAGACCCGTTTCGCGACGAGTGTGCTGGCCGCTCTGCGGGCCCACCTGGGCCACGACATCGAGGCCGCCGCCGCGGACGCCGAGGTGGCGACCCGCCTCCCGCTCCCGGTGCACCCGGCCCTCTTCGACCAGATCACCTTCATCGGCCGTGGCTGGACCGTCGGGCTCGCCGAGGAGGCCGCCCTCAAGTGCCGGGAGACCGCCGGGTTCTGGACCGAGTCGTACCCGGCGATGGACTACCGGCACGGGCCCATCGCGATCGCCGGGCCGCGCCGCGTGGTGTGGGCGTTCGGTGACGTGCCGGAGGGCCTCGCCGAGCAGGTGGAGATCACCGGCGCCGCCTTCGTGCACAGCCGCCACCACGGCGGGTACGGCTCGATCGGCCGCTGGGTGGGCGGGCGGGCCCCGCTCGACCCGATGGCCGACCTGATCCTGGCCCAGCGGGTGGCCGTGGCCCTGGCCACCACCCAGGGCCTGGACCCGGACAACCCGCGCAACCTCAGCCGCTCCGTCATCCTCGGGTGAACGAAAGCGTGAGCCCCAGCGTCGTCGTCGCCCTGGACGTGGGCGGCACCGGGATGAAATGCGCCCTGGTCCGGCCGGACGGCACGGTTCACCACGAGGAGCGGCACCCGACCCGGGCCGAACGCGGTCCGGAGGCGGTCACCGAGTCGATCCTGGGCGTCGCCGAGTCGCTGGCCGGCAAGGCCCGCGCCGACGGGCTCACCCCGGTCGCCACGGGCATCGCGGTGCCCGGCGTGGTCGACGAGCTGGGCGGCGTCGCGGTCTGGTCGGCGAATGTGGGCTTCCGTGACGTACCCCTGCGGGATTTGGCCGTGCGCCGGCTGGGGATGCCCGCCGCGCTCGGCCACGACGTACGGGTGGGCGCTCTCGCCGAGGCCCGCCTGGGCGCCGGCCGAGGACGGCGGCACGTGCTGTTCGTGGCGATCGGCACCGGTATCGCCGGCGGTCTGGTGATCGACGGCAGCGGCTATCCGGGAGCCCACGGCGCGGCCGGCGAGCTCGGGCACGTCGTGGTCCGGCCGGGTGGCACGCCCTGCGGTTGCGGGCTGCGCGGCTGCCTGGAGGCGGAGGCCTCGGCCAAGGCGGTCGGCCGGCGGTACGCGGAACTGTCCGGCGACCCCACCGCCACCGCCTTCGACGTGGCCACCCGGGCGGTCCGCGGCGACGAGCTGGCCCGGCGGGTCTGGCAGGACGCCGTGGAGGCGCTCGCGGACGGCCTGATCACCGCTCAGGCGCTCTACGACGTCGGCGTGGTGGTGCTCGGCGGCGGGCTGGCCGAGGCCGGTGACGACCTGCTCGCCCCGGTCCGCGCCGCGGTCGCCGAGCGGGTCACCTTCCACCGCTCCCCCGAGATCGTCCGCGCGGAGCTGGGCGACGCCGCCGGGTGCCTGGGCTCCGCCCTGCTCGCTCTCGACTCCCTGAAAGAGACCCCGTGACTCGCATCTCCGGCCGGATCGTCACCTCCGGCACGATCGTCCCCGGCCACCTGGACCTCGACGGCGACACCATCGCGGCGATCGTCCCGGACGACACGGTCGGCGACGACGTGATCGTGCCCGGCTTCGTGGACATCCACTGCCACGGCGGCGGCGGGCACACGTTCACCACCGGCGACGCCGGCGCGGCCCGCAAGGCGGCCGCGTTCCACCTGGGCCACGGCACCACGACGATGCTGGCCAGCCTGGTCAGCTCGCCGTTCGAACTGATGCGGTCGGCCACCGCCGAATACCGGCCGCTGGTCGCCGAGGGGGTGCTCGCCGGGATCCACTTCGAGGGGCCGTACCTGTCGCACGCCCGCTGCGGGGCGCAGAACCCGGCATATCTGCGGGACCCGTCGACGGCCGAGATCGCCGAGCTGGTCGAGGTGGGTGACGGGGCGGTACGGATGATGACCATCGCCCCCGAACTGCCCGGCGCCCCGGAGGCGATCGGACTGCTGCGCCGCGGCGGGGTCATCGCGGCGATCGGGCACACCGACGCGACGTACGACCAGACGCACGCCGGAGTGGCGGCCGGCGCGACCGTCGCCACCCACCTGTTCAACGGCATGCGCCCGCCGCACCACCGGGAACCGGGCCCGGTCGTCGGACTGCTCTCCTCCACCGCGGTCTGCGAGCTGATCGCCGACAACATCCACCTGCATCCGGGGATGCTGGCGTTCGCCGCCGGCAGCACCGGACCGGACCGGGCGGTGCTGGTCACCGACGCGATGGACGCCACCGGCATGCCGGACGGGCGTTACGAACTGGGTGGCCAGCAGGTCGTGGTCGCCGACCGGGTGGCCCGGCTCGCCCACAACGGGGCGATCGCCGGCAGCACGCTGACCATGGACGTGGCGCTGCGCAACACGGTGGCCGCCGGGCTGCCGCTGGTGGACGCCGTGACGATGGCGTCGACCACCCCGGCCCGGCTTCTCGGGCTGGCGGGCACGCTGGGCGCGCTGGAGCCGGGCCTGCGGGCGGACGTCGTGGTGCTCTCGGCCGACCTGACGCTGCGCCGGGTGATGCGGTCAGGCGACTGGATCTAGCGCTCCCATCGGCTCAGGAGTCCCGGCAACGGGACCCGGTCCCAGGGAACCCGTTGCAGCAGGCGCGCCAGGACGAAGCCGAGGAAGAGCGCCGCGACGGAGTCGGTCAGCCAGTGGAAGCCGGTGTAGACCGTGGTCACGAAGACGACCACGACCGGCACGACCCGCAGCAGCAGCCACTCGCGGCGGGTCAGCTCCCGGCCGATCAGCGCGACCAGCAGCAGGCCGATCACCGCGAACCAGACCAGCGAGTTGGCGACGTGCCCGGACGGGTAGCTCATCGACAGCGCGCCGGCGGCGTCCGGATTGAACATGACCGTCCGGTTCTCCAAGGGGAACTTCGGCGCCGCCCGGTCGAAGTAGATCTTGGCTGGGCCGATGGTGCAGTAGGTGAGCACGAACGTGACCGCGAACGGCAACAGGGCACGAACCGATCGGGTACGCCAGAACAGCACCCCGGTCAGGATCAGCGTGACCGGCATCAGCACCTGACCGCCCTGGCCCAGGTAGTTGAACACCCGGGCGGTCCCGTACACCGGCGCCGGATCGTGGGCGAACACCCAATCGGCCACCCGCTGGTCCAGGTCCAGCAGGTGGCCGCGGATCAGGGCCAGGGTCAGCGCGGCGAAGGCCACGAGCGCCGCCACCTCGGGCCACCAGCTCTTACCGATCTTGTCGCTCACCCCTACAAAACTAGAGGTACGTGCGCAACCTTCCGGCCAGCAGATCTCCCCGCACACCGGAGTTGGGGCAGCCGCCGAAGTGGTGCAGCGCCACCACCCGGTTCGTCGACCGGGAGATGACCGGCGAACCGGAGGAGCCGCCCGCCGTGTCGCAGAAGTACGAGACGTCGGAGTGTGCCGCGTACCCGGTGTAGTCGGGGTTGTCGACCTCGCAGTTGCCGGCCGCCTCGTCCTTGCTGCCGGCGATCCGGGCCGGTTCACCGGACGGGTGCTGCGGCACGTACAGCTGCTGGCCCTTGCGGGGCCGGACGGTGTCCAGGGTGAGGTAGCCGTACTTCTCGACCGATTCGAAGCCGTCGACGGTGAAGAGCGTGTAGTCGTACGTCTTGTCGGTCGCGAGCACCTGGTCGCCCCACACCTTGGTCGGCTTGAACACGTCGTAGCCGCCGCACTTGGCGCACTGGTAGTTGAACCACACCTCGGTGTCGTACGCCTCGGACGACGTGGTGAGGCAGTGATTGTTGGTGATCATGCGGTTCTTGGCGCCGACCCGCCAGCCGGTGCACAGTTCGGTGCCGTTGATCAGCAGCCGGGCGATCGCCTTCGACTTGGTGTAGGCGACCGGATCCTTCGACTCGAAGCAGACCGCGTCGCTGGACGTGTCCGTGCCGCAGACCGACTCCTCGCGCCCGGGGCGTGCCGGCGCCCGGCGGGAGTGGCCCCGGGCCACCTTGTCGATCCCGATCCCGAGGTCGCCGGTGAGGTTCCGCAACCCGAGCGGGTTGATCTTCCGGTGCACCTCGACGACCGCGGTGTCGCCGGTGATCGACATGGCCCAGCGGCCGTCGGGGTCGCTCTCGTCGTACCGGTACGACTCGGTGCGCTCCGGGTTCGACACGGTCACGTAGTCGCCGGGGAGCATGGTGAGGCGGTCGAAGTGCACCTTGACGTAGGAGGCGCCGGGGTAGGCGAACTCCTCGCGCCGGGGGCCGCCGACGTCGCCGAGCAGGCGGTCCACCCGGAGCAGCTCGCCGATCCGCTGCCGGCCGGCGGACCGGGCGGTGGTCGACTCCAGCGGGCGGTTCCGGGAGGCCGGGGCCCCCGAGGGCGACACGTCCGGCTCGGAGGGACCGCGTGACGGGGCTGACGTGACCGATGTGGTCGGTGTGACCGGTGGGGCGGCACGCCGGCCCGCGGCAGCCGGCGTGTGCCCGGCCACACCCGGCTCGGCCACACCCGGCGGCGCCACCTCGTGCCGGGTCCCGGACGCGCGTTCGCCGGCGCCCGCCGACGTGACCACCCCGGCCGTGCCGACCAGGGCCAGCACGGCACACGTTCCGATGACGATTCCTGTCCTACGTCGCATGCCACTCCCGTACGTCGTCGGCGGTTTCGCACCTGTGTAACGAGCCACGTGCGGGCACGACGCGCCGCCCGAACCGGCACACTTGACCCCGTGCGCATCACCTCCGCCCTCATCGACCCCGCGTTGCTGGATCTGCCGTGGCACATTCCGCTCGAGGACTGGCCCGCCGATCATCTGGTCGCGCTCCCGCAGGGCATCTCGCGGCACATCGTCCGTTTCGTGAAGCTGAACGGTGTGGTCTACGCCATGAAGGAGACCCGGGAGCGGATCGCCGAGAAGGAGTACGACCTGCTCCGCGCCCTGGAGCGGATCGACTTCCCGGCCGTGCAGGCGATCGCCATCGCCACCGACCGGCAGACCAAGGAGGGTGAGCCGCTGGAGACCGTCCTGGTCACCCGGCACCTCCAGTTCTCCCTGCCGTACCGTGCGCTGTTCTCCCGGGTGCTACGGCCGGACACGATGAACCGTCTCCTCGACGCGCTGGCCGCCCTCGTGGTGCGGATGCACCTGACCGGCTTCTCGTGGGGCGACTGCTCGCTGTCGAACACCCTGTTCCGGAGGGACGCGGGCGCCTTCGCCGCCTACCTGGTCGACGCCGAGACCGGCAACCTGTACCCGAAACTCTCCGAGGGCCAGCGCAGCGAGGACATCGAGATCCTCCGGCTGAACATCTTCGGCGAGTGCCTCGACCTGGAGGCCGCCGAGCTGCTGCACCCGTCGATCGACCCGGAGAAGGTGGTCGACGACATCATGGCGCGCTACGAGCGGCTGTGGCACGAGGTGACCTATGAGCAGGAGGTGTCGAAGGACTCCCGGCACCACATCGAGCGGCGCATCCGGCGGCTCAACGAGATGGGCTTCGACGTCGCCGAGGTGTCGATGTCCACGTCGGACGACGGCGGTTACCTGGTCCGTCCCAAGGTCGTCGACGCCGGCTACCACACCCGCCGGCTGATGCGGCTGACCGGCCTGGACGCCGAGGAGAACCAGGCCCGCCAGCTGCTCAACGACCTGGACGCGTACCGCGCGGAGAGCCACCTCAAGGACGAGCAGCAGGCCGCGCACCGTTGGCTCACCGAGGTGTTCGAGCCGGTGGTCCGGGCGGTCCCGGCCCACCTGCGCCGCAAGCTGGAACCGCAGGAGATCTTCTCGCAGATCATCCAGCACAAGTGGCTGCTGTCGGAGAAGGCCGGGCGCGACGTCGGCATGGGCCCGGCGGTGCACGGCTACCTGACCGACGTGCTGGTCAACAAGCCGGACGAGCAGGCGGTCCTGGGTGTCGAGGCGGAGTCACTGAGCGGCACGGCGTAACGGCGGGCTGGCCAGCTCGGCGAGTGCCCGCAGCCCGCCCCGGCGGGCCACCACCAGGACCTCGTCGCCCTCGGCCAGCACCCGGCGCCGGTCCGGCACCCAGTCGACCCAGCCCTGGCCGACCGCGGACAAGCCGATCACCCGCGCCTCGCCGGGATGGTCGGCGTGGTCCAACGGCGCTCCGTCCAGAAGGGATCCGGCCGACACGGTGACCGTGGCGACCATCACAGCGTGCCGGTCGACCGGGATGGTGGCGTGCACGTCGCGTTCCAGCAGGGCGGCCGCGAAGACCGGCGCGCACAGCCGGGAGACGCTGCGGGACGTGTTGATCTGGAAGGCCGACTCGACCCGCTGCGCGAAGTCGTCGTCGAAGAGCCGCAGCACCACCCGCAGGTCCGGCCGGGCCGACCGGGACTGCAGGGCGGCCTGAAGGTTCACCACGTCGTCGGTGGAGAGCACGACCAGCGCCCGGCACGTGTCGATCGAGGCGGCCCGCAGCGTCGCCTCGGCGGACGCGTCGCCGACGATCACCGGCACCCCGCGCCGCTGCGCGCTCTTCGCGCCCCGGGCGTCGGCGGTGCGGTCGATCGCCACCACCCGGAGCCCCAGGTCGGTGAGCTGGCGCAGCACCTGCGTGCCGACGTTGCCGAGTCCGACGAGCACGATGTGATCGCGCAACTGCCCGGCGACCCGGCCCTGGGCGAGCGCCAGCCGGGCGTTCACCATGCCGTCCACCACGGCCGCGGTGATCAGCGGGATCAGCGCCAGCCCGGCGATGGTCAGCACCAGCTGGGCGGCCTGCGCCACCGGATTGCGGCCCACCTCCACATCGGACGAGCCGACCGCGGTCAACAGGGTCACGTAGACCGACTCCCACAGCCCGTGCCCGTTCTTGTCGAACCGGGCCAGCACGAGACCGGCGACCAGCGTGACGGCCAGCGTGATCAGGACCGCGATGCCGAGCTTGCGGCTCAGCGCCGCGCGCAGCGCCCGGCCGACCGCGTGCAGCGGGCGACGACGGCGGCCGGCCCGGGAGAGCAGGCGGCGGGTCACGTCCTCCCCCGGCGGGCGGCCGAGCGCCTCGGCCAGCACCAGATCGCCCGGCCGCGCCGAACCGGGCGGCGGATCCGCCGGCAGAACGCTCACCTCACCCTGCTCGTCGGCGGTGGTCAGAGTGAGGATCACCTGTCGCGCCGCGACGTCCTCCCGGTGAGCGACATAGAGCGTACGCCCGGAGTGCCGGAAATGCGTGGGTGCCACCTCGCCGAGCGCCGACGCCACGAACGCCGGGGCCGCCATCTCGGCGTCGGACAGCACCGCGCAGTCGGGGAAGAGGGGCAGCAGACTCCGGCCGAGCTCCCGGTTGAACATCCGCACCACCACCCGCAGCCGCTCCTCGACCTCGCGGGCGCAGAGCGCGGCGTGCAGGTTGACCATGTCGTCCGGCATGACCAGGGCGAGTGCCGCGGCTCCGGCCAGACCCGCCTCGCGGAACGTCCGCTCGTCCAGCCGGTCGGCCTTGCACCACTCGACACCGCGTTCGGCGAGCGACGCGAGGTCCGGCACGTCGGCCCGGATCCGGCGGGGAGTGATCACCGTGATCCGGATCCGGTGCCGGGAGTTGGCCAGCTCCTCGGCCAGGGTGAAGACCAGCGCGTCCGCGCCGCACAGCACCAGATGGGGTCGGCTGTCCTCTTCGGACGCGGAACGCTTGTGGATCTCCAGCGGCGGCACGGCACTCACGTTCACGAATCGTAGTCAGCCGGAACCTGCCCATGGGGCCGGTCGTTGCCCCATCCGACACCTTATGTCCGACTTGGTGGGTATCGACCGAACCCATCGTCCGATGTGGCCAGGAGAAGATCAGTGCGCAAGTTGTGGTGTGCCGGCGCCCTCGCCGGCGGAATCCTGCTCCTCGGTGGGGCACCCGCGTGGGCCGGCGAGACGGTCACGCCCTCGACCGCGGCCTCCACCCCCGCCGCCCGTCCCGGCAGCGCACAAGACCCGCTGCGAAACGTCCTCGGCCACACGCTGGACCACACCGACGACGCGCGGATCGACAGCCCGCTCGCCTCCGACCCGCTCAGCGGCCAGCCCCTGATCCAGATCGAACCCGGCCCCGCCCGCGAACTCACGCTGCCCGCCCTCGAAGACGCTCCCGGCCCGCGCAAGGACACCAGGAACCCGCGACGGCTGCTGCCCGCCGCCGACGTCATCCGCGGAACCGTCCCCGCCACCAGCCGCCCGGCCGGAGGCTCCCCGCTGCCCGGCCTCCCGGTGCCGCTGAACCTGCCCGGCCTCCTCGGACAGGGCCTCCCGTCGATCGGCGGCCTCGGCCCGTCCGGCGGCTCGCCGGCCACCCAGACCCGTCCGCGTACGCCGGCCGCCGACGAGCGCCCGATCGCCCCGCGCCTGGAACACGATGAATCCGACTTCTCGCTGCTCGGCGGGCTCGCGGGCACGAGCCCGGTGAGCACACTCCAGCGCAACATCGCCAACGTGCGCACCGACGTGGCCGGCCTGCCGATCGGCGGCGAGACCCCCGGCGCCGGCTCCGGGCCGTCCACCGAGCCCACCCCCGCCGCCGCCTCCCCGAATGCAAACACCCCCGACGACACCACCGCACCCGGCGACTCCCCAGCCCCCGGCAACACCACCGCCCCCGGCGGCACCACAGCATCCGGCGGCACCACCGCGCCCGGCGGCACCACCGCACCCGGCGGCTTCTCGGCCCCCGGCCGCCCGAAGGCCGCCGTTCCCGGCGACCCGGCCATCGACGACCCTCGCCTGCACGAGGAGCCGGTCGACGGCTTCGTCAACCGCAGCGCGAAGTAGACGCCACTCCAGCGAGAGCGCGCGCCGCCGGACGTCGGCGGTGCCCGCTCTCGCGTGTGGGTTTTGGGTGCGTACCGCGCCCAAAACCCACACGCTCGCCCGAGTGGCGACGCCCAACACCCCGGCCCCCGGCAACCGCGCCCCACCACAACTGCCAGACAACCCACCGCGTGTCGGTTTCGGGCGCGATACGCACCCAAAACCCACACACACGCCCGGATGGCGACGCCCAACACCCCAGTCCCCCGGCAACCGCACCCCACCACAACTGCCCGACAACCCACCGCGTGTCGGTTTCGGGCGCGATACGCACCCAAAACCCACACACGCATGTGGGCAAGCCACGACTCAGCCCGGCTACGGCTGGAGCACCACCCCGTGGTCCCTCTTACCCCAGCCCTTCCGGTACGCCGGACGCCCACCCCTCCGTTCACTCCTGGTGGAGATCCCAGCTGAGCAGAGTGAAGGTCATCTCCTCGAGCGCCCCGGCCCGGCGATAGGTGGCCAGCGCCGCCTTGTTGTCGGTCTCGGTGGCCACCCACATGCCGTAACAGCCCCTGCTCCGGGCCAGGTCGGCCAACGCGACGACCAGGGCTTTGCCGATGCCCTGGAGGCGGGCCACCGGGGCTACGCCGAGTTCGTAGACCAGCATCTCGGTGCCCTTGTCGGGGTGCGTGGTCTCGACACCGGTGATCATGCCGACCGGGCGGTCCGCGTCGTCGTAGGCGAGAAGCAGGTGATGATTGGGTTCGGTGAGGAAACGGCGGGTGGCGGCCTCGATCGGTGGTGCGTCGAAGAGATCGGCCGCGCGGTAAACCTCGGTCTCGGCGGTGACCCGTTCGATACGCATGCCGCCACGATAACCAGCGGACATATCACGACTCAGCACTCTTCTTCCGGCCGTCGGCACGGGCGGAACCGGTCGTTCGCCGGACTGGTCATCGAAGGTCGACTCGGTAGCATGACCTGCCGATGGGGCGCTGAGAAGGGGCGGGGAACATGGCGGGTCCGGGGGACGACGAGGCTCAACCGACAGCGTCGGCGGAACCTGACGCCGAGCAACCGGTGGGCCCGCCGGCGTCCGGGCCGACCGCGCCCGCGAGCCCGGCACACCCGTACACGACAGCCGCCACACACACTCCCGCGGCCCGACCCGCGGCAACAGCCACCGCCCACACCGGCCCAGCCCGACCCTCAGCGACAGCCGCCACACAGACCCACCCCGTCCCGGCCGGTACGGCGGCGGAGCCGGTGCGGTATGCGCAAGGCGTCTCCGAGGCGGCCACCCCGACGCCCACCCCCGCCACGGTCGATCGGAACCCGCCCATCCCGGCCGGCCCGGCGGACCCCACCACGCAGGCCGAGATCGAATATGCCGACCCGGTCGACCCGTGGGCGGCGGCCGAGGCGGCGGCGATCGCGGCCGGGGGACAGCCGGGCGGCTACACGCCTCACCCGTACCCCGGTGCGACCTGGACCATCCCGGGCGCCGCGGTGGAGCCGACCGCCGAGAACGAGGCGAGGACGAGCCGCAAGCGACCGACCTGGCTGTGGGCCGGCGGCGCGGTGGAGCCGACCGCCGAGAACGAGCCGCGCAAGAGCCGTAAGCGGCTGACCTGGCTGTGGGCCGGCGGTGCGGCCGTCGGCGTGGCCGCGGCCGTCACCGCCGCCGCGGTGATCTTCTGGCCGGGTGTGTCGCCGATCGATTTCGTGCCGTTGCGGGAGCCGAAGCGGGTCACTCCGACCGTGCCGGTGTCGTCGGCGTTCGCGGACGCGGAGGTGCTCGGGGACCGCGCCTACTTCGCGAGCGCCGACGAGACCGGCACGCTGCGGGTGGTGGCGGCCGACACGGCGAAGGGATCGAAGCTCTGGGAGAGCGCCGGCGCCGGCCAGGCGACCCTGTGGAAGGCGATGTACGCCCTGCCCGACGTGGTCCTGCTCTACTCGGGTCTGGATTCGGTCACGAGCACGAGCCGGGTGGTGGCGCTCGACGCCGGCGACGGCAAGCGGCTCTGGGAGCAGCGGCTCGGCTCCTACGACGAGATCCACTTCGGTTCGACGATCGCGCTGTGGACGAACCGGGAGGCGAAGCGCCTGGTCGGGATCGATCTGACCGACGGCAAGGAGAAGTGGTCGACGGAGGATCCGGATTCGTCGGCGATCCACCCGGTGACGACGGTGAAGGATCTGTCCGGTCCGGCGGGCGCCTCGGGTCGCCTGTTCTCCCCGGAGGCCTCCGACGACGACCGGTTCGTGCAGGTCGACGCGGATCAGACGGTGACGGTCCGCGGTTTCGGTGACGGCGCGCCGACCGGTTCGCTGGCCGGGGCGGCGTCGACGAGCGACGAGATCGTGGCGCACGACGGCCGCCTGTATGTGAAGGGTTCGGCCGCCCCGCAGCGGATCCTCTCCTACGACCTGGGCGATCTCGGTAAGAATCCGGTCATCGTGCACACCGCTCCGCCGAGCTATTCGCTGAGCAAGCTGTCACCGTGCGGTGTCCGGCTCTGCTTCGTGCAGACGGAGGGCTACGACCGTACGAAGGATGAGGTGTTCGCGGTCGGCGAGACGAGCTGGGCGAAGCCGGTGGGGGTGCCGGAGGTGGAGGCGCTGGTCCCGGTCGGCGACGCGGTGCTGGCGGTCGGCGACGAGACGACCACCCTGATCGACGCGGAGGGGCGGAAGGGCCGGCCCGAGACCGGCATCACGGTACGCCTGGACGCCGGCAACATGCTGCGCTTCTCGGACAGCCTGAGCAGCTCGGTGAGCGACCGGACCGCCTGGGGCATCCCGCTGGGCGAGAGCGCCGTGCCGCTGGGTGAGATCGCGGACGTACGGTCGGCGAGCTGCTCCTGGAACACCTCGGTGATCGCCTGCGCCGCCGAGGAGGACTACGTCATGTACCGGTTCACCGACTGAGGCGAACGCGGAAAAGGGCGGCTCCCCGAGGGGAACCGCCCTTTCCGTCAGATCCGGGCGTCAGATACGCACACCCGAGCCGGCGTTGAAGACGTGCAGCGCGCTGGTCTGCGGCTTGATGTAGACCGTCTCGCCCATCTGCGGCATGTAACGACGCTCGGTCCGGACCACGAACCGCTCCTGGCCGCCGTCGACCTCGGCGTGGCCGTAGACGTTGGCGTCCGATCCGAGGTCCTCGACCAGGTCGACGACGATCGGCAGCGCGCCGGCGGACTCGGTGACGACCTCCGCGGCCTCGGGCCGGAACCCGATGGTGACCTTGCCGTCGCCGCCCTGGCTCGCCGCGGCGACCTGCTCACGGGTGAGCGGGAGGTTCAGCGCGCCGAAGTGGGCGCCGGCCTCGGTCAGCGGGACGGTCTTGATGTTCATGGCGGGGGAGCCCATGAACCCGGCGACGAACACGTTGCCGGGGGTGTCGTAGAGCGCCCGCGGGGTGTCCACCTGCTGCAGCACACCGTCCAGCATGACCGCGACCCGGTGACCCATGGTCATGGCCTCGACCTGGTCGTGGGTGACGTAGACGGTGGTGACGCCCAGCTTCGCCTGCAGCGAGGCGATCTGCGAACGGGTCTGGACGCGGAGCTTGGCGTCGAGGTTCGACAGCGGCTCGTCCATGAGGAACACCTGCGGCTGGCGCACGATGGCGCGGCCCATGGCGACACGCTGACGCTGACCGCCGGAGAGCGCCTTCGGCTTACGGGACAGGTACTCCTCGAGCTGGAGCAGCCCGGCGGCCTCCTTGACGGCGCGGTCGATCTCCGCCTTCGGGGTCTTGCGCAGCTTCAGGGCGAACGCCATGTTCTCGTACACCGTCATGTGCGGGTAGAGAGCGTAGTTCTGGAACACCATCGCGATGTCACGGGACTTCGGCGGGAGGTGCGTGACGTCCTTGTCGTTGATGAGGATGCGGCCGCGGTCCACGTCCTCCAGGCCGGCGAGCATGCGCAGGCTGGTGGACTTACCACAACCGGAGGGGCCGACCAGGACCAGGAACTCTCCGTCGCCGATCTCGAGGTTCAGTTCGTTGACCGCGGGGCGCTCGGAGCCCGGGTAGATCCGGGATGCCTTGTCATAAGTGACGGTAGCCATGGTGAAACTACTTCCTTTCCACCGGCAGGAACGTGCCGGACGATCCGAGTAGAAGGAACTGCGGTCGTCACCGTATTTGTTTTCTCCCGACCTGCCAAGATGGCGTTCGCATCACAGGACGTTATGCTGAGGCCGTTCGCCCCTGTAGCTCAGATGGCCAGAGCACCCGTCTTGTAAACGGGAGGTCGTCGGTTCGATCCCGACCGGGGGCTCCATCGCACTCTGAACTGGGAAAACCCTGCAGCCGCTGATCAGCGGAAGCCGGTGAGGGACAACAGGACGTATCCCACCGCGGTCAGCGGAAGGGCGAGCAGCAGCGCGAGCCCGCGCTGGGGCCAGGAGCGGCTCACCAGCACGATGAGTGCCACCCCCAACGCGATCAGGACAGCGGTGTACCCGACGGTTTCCGCGGTTTCGTAGTTCGGGTCTCCGATGCGCTTGAGCTGCATCGTGGCCTCGGCGAACAGCACCGCACCCGGTATGGCCACGGCGGCTGCGCGAAAACGGCCCCCGGTTCGCGCCAGTACGCCTGCCGCACCGAAGACCGCGCCGGCCACCACGCCCGACGCCGTCCAGAACAACGCCGTTGCGTTGTACATGTTCGCCAGGGCATCGCTCTGGATCAGCGTGGCGGTGAGGTAGTAGCTCGGCACCGCCAGGACCAGGCAGCCGATCGCGCCGAGGATGCCGGCCGGCAACGTCCACCGGCTGAGGAAGGTGAGCAGGAACGCCGCTACAGCCCACACGGCGATGGAGTTGCCCAGCCCGCCGAACGGAAAGGGAACATACTTGATCCATACGAAGTCAAGAGCGCCCAAGAGCACGCCCGCGACGGGAACCACTACGGCCGCGTTCCGGTTGATCGCCATGATCGCTGATCGTAAGAACCTGAGGAGCCCGGCACATCGAACCGCGGATAGACCACGCGGCCCGATGATCCTCCGAAAGGCAGACCGTCGGCGCACGCACCCTCCACCCGGGCGGTGGATCCGCGAGCAGCGCGGCCAGAGCGCCGGCGATGTCGGGGCTCAGCCGCTGACACCTCGCTCCCAGCGGTAGAACTGCGTGACCTCAGCCTTCGCAGCCTCAAAGGGTCCACAATGCGGAACGGCGCCAGGCAACCCGTTCAACATTTCCGGCCACTGACCGGATCCTCACATCAGCTTGGGGGCCGCAAACCGCCCGCGACGCACGCCGTGACGGTCTGTATCGCTCGGATCGCGGCATGAAGCGGGTGTTCGCCGGCTGAGTCGTACGGGCCGTCGATGTGCAGGTCTGCAGCCCTGCACACCAGCGCCGCCACTCACCTGGTGGATGAGTTGATCAGTTCAGGCGCTGTTCGGCGTAGGCGGTGATGGCGTCGCGGTAGTACTGCGCCAGGGCCGGGTCCTGAGCGTCGTAACGGGCACGGTGCTGCGGATCGTCCAGATACAGCTGCCCCATGCCCGCGTAGCTCACCTTGTCCGGGCTCCAGTGCCGGGCGACAGCGCGGTGATGGTCCGCGATGACGTCGAGCGCCTCCGGTGTCTCTGGTGCCACTCCGGAGCGCAAGAGCTGAAGAACTCGGGCGTCCAGGCGCTCTCCCTCTTTCTGGGCGTCAAGGTAGTCCTGCTGTGTCCAGCCCTTGGTGCGCTCCTTGGCGGCGGCGAAGTGCTCCCGCACACCGTCCCCGTAGCGAGCGGCCAGGGCCTCTTCGGTCTCGGCCCGACGCTGGCTGAAGCCGTCGAACATTTCTGACGTGCTCATAGCTGTCCCCTCCTGCAGGTGCTCGATGGTGCGCGCGACGGTGGCGGCCAGGCGTGCCAGGCGCTGCTGCTCGGCACGCAGCCATTCCTGGTGCCCCCGCAGGGCCTCGACCCGGTCACGCTGACCGGTGAGGACTTCGGCGATCGTCTCCAGGCTCAGCCCGAGTTCGCGTAGCAGCAGAATCTGCTGCAAGCGCAGCAACTGCGGCTGCTCGTAATAGCGATAGCCGTTGATCCCGACGTAGGCCGGGGCCAGCAGGCCGATCGTGTCGTAGTGCCGCAGCGTGCGGGAGGTGACCCCTGCCATCTGCGCCACCTCGGTGATCGACCAGGCCACTACTGCCGTCCCTTCCCGCACCCACCAGCCGAAACCGCTCCGGCCTGCTCCCAACGATGGACCTTGACGCAACGGCAGAGTCAACGCCACACACGTATCGAGACCACCACACTCAACGTCGGCACACGCGCGCTCTTCGGCATGAGTCGCGGGCATTGCGCTCAACCGGGCGGGTTCATCCGGAATGATCGCGTTGTGGCCCGTAAACGGGAGGTCGTCGGTTCGATCCCGACCGGGGGCTCTTTCGTTGATCTTGTATGAGCTCCGTCATGGTCGCCGCTCTCGCCGCGGCACTGAGTTTTCCCAGCCCAGCCATCCCGGCTCCACCCCCTTCGGAGTGGACCCAGACCGGGTACGGCCCGGGCCTCACCTACTACAACCCGCACGAGCGCCGGCTCACCCCGTCATCGGTCGGCGCCATCACCCGGCGCTGGGACATTCCCACACACGCCGCCCCGGAATGCGAGATCGGACGGGAGCCGCTGGCCGGCGGCGGCCTCATCTACACCAGCGATCCGGGCGGCATCGGGGCGTACGACCCGGCCACCGGGGCCCGCCGCTGGCACGCCGACCTGCGGGGGCGCGGTGTCACCCGGATGGCCATGTCGGACGGGATCCTGGCCGTCCTCACGTACGCGTGCACGGGCCAGCGCAATTTCCTGACCACCTATCGGGCCTCGACCGGCGCCCGCCTCTGGGAGCTCTCCCTCGCCGCTCCCAGCCAGGACATGATCGTCGATCGCGGTGTGGTGGTGGTGGACGCCCGCCCGGACTTCGGGGCGGCCACCATCGCCCACCGGCTGGCCACCGGCGCCCGGCTGTGGAAGCTCGGCGGAACCCGCGGCGACGGCCTGCTCTCGTCCGGCGGACGGCTGCTGCTGCGGACCGAGGGTCAGGGCGCCCGCGCCGTCTCGATCACCACGGGCGCCACTCTCTGGCACACCCCGGAGAATTGGTACGCCGTAGGCAGCGACCCGGCCGGCACCCGCTTCTACGTGGCCGGCCGGGGCGGTGGGCTGACCGCGGTCAACGCGGCCGACGGCCGGAAGGTCTGGGAGTCGACCTGGCCGGCGTCCGCGGTGACCGCCGACGAACGGCACCTCTACTTCCCCCGTTACCGCAGCGTCCAGTGCCTGGACGCGCGGACCGGCCGGAAGCTCTGGTCGGTGAAGCTGGCCGACGGCGCCGGGCAGCCGGTCCGGGCGGGGGCGCTGCTCTACAGCCCGGCCGGGATGGGCGCGGCGCTGTCGATCGTCGACGCGGAGACCGGCAAACCGCACAAGGGCGGCATGCCGAGCGACCAGAACTACCCGCCGATGGTCGCGGACGGCCGTCTCTTCCTGACGGAAGGCAACCGCCTGCGCGCCTATTTCTGAGTCCCGTTCTCGGAAGGGGGCCGGGCCCGGCCGTCCCTTCCGAGACGCGGGTCAGCCCTGGGTCCGGCGGCGGCTGACCTCGGCAAGGGTCACGGCCGCCGCCACACTGGCGTTGAGGGACTCCACGTCAGAGGCCATCGGAATGCTCACCCGCAGGTCACAGGTCTCACCGACGAGGCGGGACAGGCCGCGCCCCTCTGAGCCGACCACCACGATCAGCGGCCCGACCGCGGCCTCGAGCTGGTAGAGGTCGGTCTCGCCGTCGGCGTCCAGCCCGATCGCGGTGAAGCCGGCCTTCTGCGCCGACTTGATCGCGCGGGTCAGGTTGACCACCTGTGAGACCGGCACCCGGGCGGCCGCGCCGGCGCTGGTGCGCCAGGCGGTCGCGGTGATGCCGGCGGCCCGCCGCTCGGTCATGAAGACGCCGTGCCCGCCGAACGCGGCCACCGACCGGATCACCGCACCGACGTTGCGCGGGTCGGTGATGCCGTCCAGCGCCACCAGCAGCGGGGCGGTCTGCTCCAGTGCCGCGTTCACGAGGTCGTCGAAATCCTCGTACGCGAACGGCGGCACCTGGAGCCCGATGCCCTGATGCAGCACGCCGCCGGTCATCCGGTCCAGCTCGTTGCGGCTGATCTCCAGGATCGGGATGCCCCGGTCGCCGGAGGTCCGGACGATCTCGGTGACCCGCTCGTCGATGTCGATGCCCTGCGCCACGTACAGCGCGGTGGCGGGGACCGCGGCACGCAGCGCCTCGACCACCGGGTTGCGGCCGAGCAGCAGCTCGGGCCCTTCCTTGGTGGGGTTGGACTTGCGGCCGGGCGCGACCCGCGGACCGCGCGGACCGCCGCCCCGGGCGCCGCGGGACGACTGGGCCCGGGTGAGCCCGGAGGCGCGGCCACCGCCACGGCCCCAGGTGGTGTCCTTGGTGCCGGGGATGCCGACCTTGGGCGCGCGGCCCTCGGCGGCCGCGGCCCGGCGCTCCTTGTCCTGCTTGCGGGCGGTCTTCTCGGGCAGTTTCTCAGTGCCCGAGTACGCCTTGTGCCATGGCCGCTCGTCGGCGGGCAGGGTCTTGCCGCGCCCCTTGAGGCTGGCCCGGTTCTTGCCACCGGAACCGGCCGACGCCCCCTTCTTGGAGGTGGCGCGCTTGCTCGCGTTGAAGGAATTTCCCGGCATCAGTGCTGCTCTCCTACCGTCCAGCGCGGACCGGCCGGAGTGTCCTCCACCTGAATACCCGCGTTCTTGAGCTGGTCCCGCACCGAATCGGCGGCAGCCCAGTCCTTACGTGCGCGGGCCTGAGCCCGCTGTTCCAGCGCCAGGGCGACCAGGGAGTCGACCACCGGCTTGAGATCGTTGCCGCCTTCGCCGCCGCTCCAGGCGTTGTCGAACGGGTCGATGCCGAGCACCCCCAGCATGGCCCGGACGGCGGTCAGCGCCCCGCGGATGGCCGGCTCGTCACCGGCGGCCAGGGCGGTGTTGCCCTCCCGGATGGTGTCGTGCACGACCGCGAGCGCCGCCGACGTGTTCAGGTCGTCGTTCATCGCCTCGGCGAACGCCGGGGGCACCGCCTTGGGCCGCCCGCTGCCGACCACCTCGGCGGCCCGCTGCACGAAGCCCTCGATCCGCCGGTAGGCGACCGCGGCCTCCCGCAGCGCCTCGTCGGAGTAGTCGATCCGTGAGCGGTAGTGCGGGCTGCCCAGGTAGTAGCGCAGTTCGACCGGGCGGATCCCGGCCTCGACCACCGCGTTCAGGTCGATCACGTTGCCCAGCGACTTGCTCATCTTGGAGTCGCCCAGGTTGAGCAGGGCGTGATGCACCCAGTAGCGGGCGAAGCCGAGCCCGGCCGCCTTGGACTGGGCCACCTCGTTCTCGTGGTGCGGGAACGTGAGGTCGAGCCCGCCACCGTGGATGTCGAACTCGTCGCCGAGGTAGCGCCGGGCCATCGCCGAGCACTCGATGTGCCAGCCGGGCCGGCCACGGCCCCACGGCGACGGCCAGTACGCGTCCTGCGGCTCGTCCGCCTTCACGCCTTTCCACAGCGCGAAGTCACGGTGGTCGCGTTTGTCGCGCACCGGAGCGTCGCCGGCGTCGCGCATGTCGTCCGGTCGCTGCCCGGAGAGTGCGCCGTACTCCCGGAAGGAGAGCACGTCGAAGTAGACGTCGGCGCAGTCGCCACCGCCCGGGTACGCGTGCCCGCGCTCGATCAGCGTCTCGATGAGCTCGTGCATGTCGGTGATGTGCCCGGTGGCCAACGGCTCGTAGGTCGGCGGCAGCACGTTGAGGGCCCGGTAGTCGCGCTCCAGCAGCAGCCGGTTCTCGTAGGCGATGGCCCACCACGGCCGTTTGTGGTCGAGCGACTTCTGCAGGATCTTGTCGTCCACGTCGGTGACGTTGCGGACGAAGGTCACCTCCAGCCCCTCGTGCAGGAGCCAGCGCCGCAGCACGTCGTAGTTGACGGCGGAGCGGAGGTGGCCGATGTGGGGCGGGGACTGCACGGTGACACCACACAGGTAGATCCCCGCCTGACCGGGCGTCGACGGGACGAAGTCCCGGACCGATCGGGTCGCGGTGTCATACAAGCGCAGAGTCACCGTACAAGGGTAGCGGCCGGACGTCAGGGACGCGTCATCCGGAGCACGTCGAGCGCTTCGTCCAACTGCGCCTCGGTGAGCTTGCCCGTTCCGACGTGGCCGCGCTCGATCACCACCTCGCGGATCGTCCGCCCGGTGGCGAGCGCCTGCTTGGCGATCGCGGCGGCCTCGTCGTACCCCAGATGGCGGTTGAGCGGGGTGACGATCGACGGCGAACCTTCCGCGTACGCCCGGGCGATCTCCTCGTTCGCCGCAAGGCCCACGACGCAGCGATCGGCGAACAGGCGGGACGCCGCGGCCAGCAGCCGGATCGACTCCAGCAGGTTGCGGGCCATCACCGGCAGCATCACGTTGAGCTCGAAGTCGCCCTGGGTGCCGGCGAAGGCGACCGTCGCGTCGTTGCCGATGACCTGGGCGGCGACCTGCCGGACCGCCTCGGGGACCACCGGGTTCACCTTCCCCGGCATGATCGACGATCCGGGCTGCAGGTCGGGCAGGCGCAGCTCACGCAGCCCGGCCCGGGGTCCGGAGCCCATCCAGCGGATGTCGTTGGCGATCTTGTAGAGGCCGGCGGCGATCACCCGCAGCTGGCCGGACGCCTCGACCAGCGCGTCGCGGGCGCCCTGCGCCTCGAAGTGGTCGCGGGCCTCGGTCAGCGGCAGACCGGTCTCGTCGGCGAGCAGCCGGATCACCGCCTGCGCGAACCCGGGCGGCGTGTTCACCCCGGTGCCCACCGCGGTGCCGCCGAGCGGCAGCTCACCGAGCCGGGGCAGGGTGCCCTGGAGACGCTCGACACCGTTGGTGACCTGTCGCGCGTACCCGGAGAATTCCTGCCCCAGGGTGACCGGGGTGGCGTCCATGAGATGCGTGCGGCCGCTCTTGACGATCTCCGCGAAGTCGGACGATTTCGCGGTCAGCACGGCGGCGAGGTGCGTGAGCGCCGGGATCAGCTCGCCGCTCACCATCTCGACCGCGGCCAGGTGGATCGACGAGGGAAAGACGTCGTTCGACGACTGGGAGGCGTTGACGTGGTCGTTCGGGTGCACCGGGCGGCCCAGGTCACGGCTCGCCAGGGTGGCGATGACCTCGTTCGCGTTCATGTTGGAGGAGGTGCCCGAACCGGTCTGGAAGACGTCGATCGGGAACTGGTCGTCGTAGCCGCCGTCGGCCACGTGCGCCGCGGCGGTCGCGATCGACTCGGCCAGGTCCTCGTCCAGCACGCCGAGGCTCGCGTTGGTCCGGGCCGCGGCGCCCTTGATCCGGGCCAATGCCCGGATGTGCGACGGCTCCAGCCCGCGCCCGGAGATCGGGAAGTTCTCCACCGCCCGCTGCGTCTGCGCGCGCCACAGGGCCGCGGCCGGCACACGTACCTCGCCCATCGTGTCGCGTTCGATCCGGAAACCATTCTCGTCGGTCGTCACCGGACCATCCTCTCTCGACCTTCGGTGAGCCGCAGCCGATCCGCCACCACTGTCCGCTCGCCGTCGGTGACGGAAAGGGTTTTCACCCTGGCTCAAACAGCTGGTGGGCTCAGTGATCACACAGAGTTGGCGATCGTTGTCGTCGTTACGTAACGTCGGCTGAGTTTGGATGACCCCGACGAAGAGGAACCTCTGATGCGACGCGCCATCCTGGCCGTGCTCGCCGGCGGCCTGCTGCTCGGCAGCGCCGCCTGCGGCAGCGATCCGAAGCCGAGCAGCGCCCCGCAGCCCACCGTCTCGGCGCTGATCGAGGCCACTCCGGTCGCCTCGGCGCCGACGCCCGACTACTCGGCCGAGAACGACGCGGTGTGTGGCCGCCTCGACAAGGTCTTCACCACCGAGTTCGGCCAGTTCGGCAAGGCGATCGGCAAGATGATCGCCTACAAGGAGGCCAAGGACAAGGCCGGCGCGGCCAAGGCCGAGAAGACCGCGGCCGCCGAGTTGCGGGCGGTGGCCACCGCGATCCGCAAGGAGATCGCCGACGCCGAGAACCCGGATCTGAAGGCGGCCGCCGTCGTCTCGGCCGGGAAGATCGAGGCGAGCGCGAAGGACCGCGACTACATCGAGAAGATCAAGACCACCAAGGATCTGAACAAGAGCCTCGAGGACGAGATCGCCGAATGGCTCAGCCCGGTGGCCGGCTACTGCGCGGTCAGTTGACCGCGCGGCGGGCCGGTCAGTGGCGGCCGATCCCCAGCACGGGCTTGGTGACCTCGGCGAAGAAGTCGTCGCCCTTGTCGTCGACCACGATGAACGCCGGGAAGTCCTCGACCTCGATCTTCCAGACCGCCTCCATGCCGAGCTCCGGGAACTCCAGCACCTCGACGTGGCGGATGCAGTCCTGGGCGAGCCGCGCGGCCGGGCCGCCGATCGAGCCGAGGTAGAAGCCGCCGTAGGTCTGGCAGGCGTCGGTGACCTGCTTGGACCGGTTGCCCTTGGCCAGCATCACCATCGACCCGCCGGCCGCCTGGAACTTCTCGACGTAGGAGTCCATCCGGCCGGCCGTGGTCGGACCGAAGGAGCCGGAGGCGTACCCCTCGGGGGTCTTGGCCGGGCCGGCGTAGTAGACCGCGTGGTCGCGCATGTATTGCGGCATCGGCTGGCCGGCGTCGAGCCGCTCGGCGATCTTCGCGTGCGCGATGTCCCGGGCCACCACCAGCGGGCCGGTCAGCGACAGGCGGGTCTTCACCGGGTACTTGCTGAGCTCCGCGCGGATCTCCGCCATCGGCCGGTTCAGGTCGATGTTGACGACGGGCGACGATTCCAGGTCGACCTCCGGCAGGAAGCGCGCCGGGTCGGTCTCCAGCCGCTCCAGCCACACACCGGACGGGGTGATCTTGGCGACCGCCTGGCGGTCCGCCGAGCAGGAGACCGCGATCGCGACCGGGCAGGACGCGCCGTGCCGGGGCAGGCGGATCACCCGTACGTCATGGCAGAAGTACCGTCCGCCGAACTGGGCGCCGATGCCGAAGTCCCGGGTCAGCTCCAGAACCGCGGCCTCCAGCTCCAGGTCCCGGAAACCGTGCGCCAGCATCGTGCCCGAGGTGGGCAGATTGTCCAGGTACTTCGCGCTGGCCAGCTTCGCGGTCTTCAGCGCGTGCTCGGCGCTGGTGCCGCCGACGACCACGGCCAGGTGGTACGGCGGGCACGCCGACGTGCCGATCAGGCGCAGCTTCTCGTCCAGGAACTGCATCATCCGCTGCGGGTTCAGCAGCGCCTTCGTCTCCTGGTACAGGTACGACTTGTTGGCCGAGCCGCCGCCCTTGGCCATGAACAGCAACTTGTACGCGTCCGGCTGACCGCCCGGGTCCTCGGCGTACAGCTCGATCTGGGCCGGCAGGTTGGTCCCGGTGTTCCTCTCGTCCCACATGGTGATCGGGGCGAGCTGCGAGTACCGCAGGTTGAGCCGGGTGTAGGCCTGGTAGACGCCGAGCGCGATGGCCGCCTCGTCCTGGCCGTCGGTGAGCACGTGCCGGCCGCGCTTGCCCATCACGATCGCGGTGCCGGTGTCCTGGCACATCGGCAGCACGCCACCCGCCGCGATGTTCGCGTTGCGCAGCAGGTCCAGCGCCACGAACCGGTCGTTCGGCGACGCCTTCGGGTCGTCGATGATCGAGCGCAGCTGGGCCAGGTGCGCGGGCCGCAGGTAATGGGCGATGTCGTGCATCGCCTCCGCGGTGAGCTGGGTCAGCGCCGCCGGCTCGACGGTCAGGAATCGCCGGCCGCCCGGACCCTCGACGACGTCCACGCCCTCGTCGGTGACCAGACGGTACTCAGTCAGGTCCGCACCGGTCGGCAGGAGCGGTGAGTAGCTGAAATCGACGCTGGAGCTCATGAGCGGCAAGCCTAAGCCAGCGAGGCCGTGCCGCGCGAACCATCCCCCGATGCTTCCGGAGCATCAGGAGAACGGCAGGTAGGCCATGTCCCGTCCGGAAGCCGCGATCATGCCGTCCGGGCCGACCGCGAAGACCTTCGCATCGGTGCGCACATCGGCACGGACCGCGCCGTTCGACGGGGTCAGCGCCGTCACGCGGCCCTTCGAGACCACGATCACGGCGTACGCGGTGAGCGCCGCACCCACCTCGCCCCGCCCGTCCAGCCGCCAGACCGCCTTGTCCTTGGCGAACGAGTACCCCCGCACCTGATCGCCCTTGCGGATGACGGCGTAGGTGTCGTTGACGGTGAGCACCCTCGACTCCTTGTCGCCGTACCACAGGTTGCGCCCGTCGTAGCCGTTGATCAGCACCTCCCGCCCGTACGGGTCGACGCCGAGCACCACGTTGTAACCGCCGGCCGGGTCCCGTTCTTGGTCGCAGGCCGACCCGTTGTCGGCGGTCCGCAGGTTCAGCCCGTCGCGCCGCCACACCACCTGGCCGCCCGGCGGGTTCCCGGCCACCACGTCGTAGTAGCAGGTGCCGTCCTTCGCGGTGCCGGTGATCGTCAGCACCCGGCCGCCGACCACCGCGACCCGCTGCTCCCGGCTGGGCCGCACGGTCTGCACGAGCCGCCCGCTCGCCGTGTCGATCACCCGGATCCGCCCGTCGTGCGGCAGCCCGAGCAGTCCGGGCAGGGTGGGCGGCCCGGCCACGTCGTCGTCCACCTCGCCGGACGAGAGCCGGCGGGTGTCCGGCAGATCGGGGTTGGCCGCGTCCAGGACGAACCCGATGCCGCCGGTGCCGACCGACCAGAGCTGTTCACCGGAGCGCGGATCCCAGGCGGTGAGCCGGCAGTCGTCGCCGCCCGAGCAGCTCAGGTCCACGATCGCTTCCTGGTAGGTCCAGACCGCCGACGCGGTGGTGTCGGACCGCCGTACCGTGCCGGTGGCCGGGTCGAGCACCTGGTAGCCCTTGGTGAGCAGGCGGCCGGTCACCACGACGGCGTTGGCGCCCTTGCCGGCGATCGACGCCCAGTCGGCGTCCGAGGACCACAGCTTCACGGCGGCGGTCAGGCCGTACGCCTCGACCGACGTCCGATACTCGACGATCACCGAGTCGCCGGCGATCGCGATGCTCTGCGGCGTGCCGCCCAGTTCCTGCTGCCAGCGGGCGCCCGGCGCGATCGGCCCGCTCGTGCTGATCCATGCCCAGACCTGCGGAAACGGGTTCCACACACCGGTCGCGGCCAGCACGGTGACGACGACCGTGGCGGCGACCAGCGTGTATCCCTTCCAGGAACCGCCTCCGGAGGCCATGCGGGCAGGGTAATGACCTTCGATCCGGGAACCGGCCAGCGAGGAAAGCCCGTGTCATCCGGTTATGACCGGATTGCCGATCTCACCAGCGGTACGGTCCGGTACGGGATCAACTCGGCCAGCGCGATGATCGTGTGAGCACGGCCGATGCCCGCGTACCCGACAATCTGGTCGATCACCCGCTGCAGGTCGGCGTTCGAGCGGGCCACGATCCGGCAGAGGATGTCACCGCCACCGGTGATCGTGTGCGCCTCCAGGACCTCGGGGATCTCGGCGAGGTGCTCGGCGACGGCGTCGTGCCCGTACCTCTGAATGATCTCCAAGGTCACGAAGCTGGTGACCCCGAAACCGATCACGTCCGGAGCCACCTCGGGCCCGAAGCCCTTGATCGCGCCTCGCGCGATCAGCTTGTCCAGGCGCGCCTGGACCGTGCCGCGGGCCACCGCGAGCCGCCGGGAGAGTTCCAGCACACCGATCCTGGGCTCGGCCGCCAGCAGCGAGATGAGCCGGGCATCGAGCGGATCCAGCTGGACAGTCTGCTCACCCATGGCGCGAAGCTACCGCACCGATTGCGCACACTGACCAGGGCAGATCACCCCGGTTGCCCAGCACGGCCCACTGGGTCACCGTCAGGCGGGATCCATCGGCCGATCACCGTGCCGTGTCGGCGACGCGGCGACGGCACCGGCGACCAGCCGGTGATGACCTGTGACACTGTGAGCAGACCCCGCGCCTCGGGCCACCCGGTCGGCCGCAGGGAAACGTCAGGCTGTCGTGGTAAAGGTTTGCGCATGAGTTCCGTTCCCGCGGGTTGGTACAAGGATCCCGCCGACACCAGCACCCAGCGCTACTGGGACGGTGAGGGCTGGGTGGGCAAGGCCATCCCGGCGGACGCGACGCCACCGGACGGCCCGCCGCCCGCGCAGGAGCCCGAGCCTCCCGCCCCGGTCACCCCCGCCGCTCCGGCCGCCCCGGCCGCGGTTCCGGGCCCAGCCGGGCCCCAGACGGGTCCGCCGCCCGGCTGGGCGCCGCAGCCCCCGCCCCCACCCGGCTGGCAACCCCCACCCGGCATGCAGCCGCCACCCGGCTGGCAGCAGCCCCCGCCCGGTACACAGCCCCCACCCGGCTGGCAGCAGCCGCCGCCGGGCTGGCAGCAGCCGCCGCCCGGCTGGCAGCAACAGGCGCCACCGGTGGGCTGGCAGCCACAGCCCGGGGCGCAGCCGATGCACCCCTACCTCTACCCGATGCCCGAGGTCCGGCCGCACGGCATGGCGCTGGCCGGGCTCGGCCGGCGGCTCACCGCCCGGCTCATCGACATCACCGCGGTTCTGCTGCTCAACGTCGTGGTCAACGGTTACTTCGGGTGGATGTACTGGCAGGACTTCCTGCCGATCCTCACCGACTACCTGGACCAGTACCGTGCCGGGGTCGCCGCGCCGGTGATGCAGCAGCCCTCCGAGCGGATGTCGACCCTGTCGGTGGCCATCCTCATGATCGCCACCCTGCTCTGGCTGGTCTACGAGGCGCCGTCGATCGCCGGCAGCGGCCAGACCCTGGGCAAACGGATCATGGGGATCAAGGTCGTCCCGGTGGAGAAGGACGGGCCGATCGGGTTCGGCCGCGCCTTCACCCGCTGGGCCCGGCTCGGCATGTGGACCCTTTTCTGGTGGTGCGGCATCGGCCTGGTCGTCCAGTTCATGGCCGCCCTCTCACCCGTCTTCGACCCCCGGCTGCGGCAGGCGTGGCACGACAAGGCCGCGGCCACCGTCGTCGTCGCCGTGCCGGCCGGCGCGAAACCGACCACCACCGCCACCCGCGGCGACAACCCCGGAGGACCGCGATGACCCGGCTCACCCGCGCCGACCTGGACGCGCTGCCCAGCTACGTGCCCGGCCGCAACGTCGCCGACCTCGCCCGGGAGCTGGGCATCGCCGAGGCGATCAAGCTGGCCAGCAACGAGGTGCCGTACGGTCCGCTCCCCGGGGTCGTCGAAGCGGTCACCGAGGCCGCCCGGACCGCTCACCGGTACCCCGACATGGGCGTGGTGCGGTTGCGCGACCGGATCGGCGAGCGCTTCGGCGTCGCCCCCGAGCGGGTGGTCACCGGCTGCGGGTCGGTGGCGCTGGCCGAGATCCTGGTCAAGGCGACCTGCCTGCCGGGCGACGAGGTCGTCTACTCGTGGCGGTCGTTCGAGGCGTACCCGATCATCGCGGCCGGCGGCGGAGCCACCAGCGTCCGGGTGCCGAACACCGCGGCGCACGGGCACGACCTGGCCGCCATGAGCGAGGCGATCACCGACCAGACCCGGCTCGTCTTCGTCTGCAACCCGAACAACCCGACCGGCACCAGCGTGCGCCGGGCCGAGCTGGACCGGTTCCTCGCCGACGTGCCGTCCGACGTGCTGGTGGTGCTCGACGAGGCGTACCGGGAGTTCGTCACCGACCCGGCCGTTCCGGACGGCCTGGAGACGTACGCGGACCGTCCCAACGTCGTGGTGCTGCGGACCATGAGCAAGGCGTGGGGCCTGGCCGGTCTGCGGATGGGCTACCTGGTCGCCCAGCCGGAGATCGCCGCCACCATCCGCAAGGTCGTCACCCCCTTCTCCACCAGCCTGGTCGCGCAGGCCGCGGCGCTGGCCGCGCTGGACCAGGAGGAGGAGGTCCGCCGCCGGTGCGCCCAGGTGGTGTCCGAGCGGGACCGGGTCACCGAGGCGCTGCGCAAGCTCTCCCTCGCCGTGCCGGACAGCCAGGCCAACTTCGTCTGGCTGCCGCTCGGCGACCGGACGGCCGCCTTCACCGCGGCCTGCGAGAACCGTGGCGTGATCGTCCGGGGTTTCCACCCCGAGGGCGTCCGCGTCACGATCGGCACCCCCGAGGAGAACGACCAGTTCCTCGCGGTCGCCGAGGCCAATCTCGCCGAGACGGCCTGATCCGAACCTTTCTCGGGTACGCCCACCGCACGCCGCCGCCGGCCCTCGCGCGGCGGCGGCGCGGGCGCCGGGCTGACATCTCCGGTCACCCCGGCGACCGACCAGCGACCGTCCCCAGGCCGCGGCGACCGGCCAGCAGCCGTCCCCAGGCCGCGGCGACCGGCCAGCGACCGTCCGTCAGTGCAGCGCGGCCACTTCGGCCCGGCGGTGTTCCTCGGCGTCGATCCGGCGCGGGAACACCGTCGGCGACAGGGCGGTCAGCACCGTGGCGACCAGCGCGAACCCGGACGCCAGCAGCGGCAGCACGGCCAGGTGCCCGGCGCTGACCAGCCGCTCACCGACGAACGCCCCACCGCCGATGCCGATCTGGAAGGCCACCACGTAGACCGCCGACGCCGCGTCCCGGGCGGTCGGCGCCACCCGCAGCACGGCCGCCGCCAGGAACACCGGGATGGCCGTGAACGCGCCACCCCACAGCAGCGTGGCGACGATCGTGGGCGCGGCCCCGAGCACCGGAGCGAGCAGCCCCACCGACACGGTGACGATCGTCGTCAGCGCGATCACCAGCGGGCCGGGCCGCCGGTCCACGAACCGGCCGACCGCGAAGTTCGTCAGCAGGCCGACCAGCCCGTACCCGAGCAGCAGCGCGCTGAGCCCGGCCCCGTCCAGCCCGGCGTCCCGGCGTACCAGCGGGGCGATGTACGTGTATGCCGCGAAGTGCCCCACCACCAGCACCGTGGTGATCAGGCAGAGCCGGGCGACCCGTCCGTCGCGCAGGATCCGGACGGCGTCCCGTAGTTGCCGCCCGGTACCGGCGGCCAGGTCCCGGGGCAGCGCCGGAAGTGTGGGCAGCACCTTGAGCAGCAGCGCCACGCAGATCGCTCCGGCCACCGCGAAGAACCCGACCGCGACCCGCCAGCCCAGCCACTGCCCGAGGGCGGTGCCGGCCGGCACGCCGAGCACGATGGCCAGCGAGTTGCCGATGAAGACCATGGCGGTGGCCCGGCCGGCCTGTCCGGGTGGGGCGAGCCGGGCGGTGATCGGCCCGATGATCGACCAGAACACCCCGTGCGCGAGGGCGCAGACGAGCCGGGACAGCATGAGGATGACGAAGGTGGGCGCGAGCGCGGCCGCGGCCTGGGACACGGCGAAGACCGCTACCGTGGCGGCGATCAGCAGATGCCGCGGCACCCGCATGGTGAGCGCGGTGAACGGGATGGTGCTCAGCGCGGCCACCACGGCGTAACTGGTGAGCAGCAGCCCGACCTGGGCCTCGGTGACGCCGAGGTCGGTGGAGATCTGTGGGAGGAGGCCGACGGGCAGGGTTTCCGCCGCGACGTAGCAGAACGAGGAGGAGCCGAGGACGACGATCGCCGGCCGGTTGAGTCTCACCCCTCGCACAATAAACTCTAAGGCAGATCATAAACAGGAGTACGACTGTGACGACGCGCTCCACCGAGCTCCTCCGGGTCGTCCACCAGCGCCCGGGCGTGACCCGCGCCGACGCCGCCCGGCTGCTCGGCGTGGGCACCGGCGCCGCCACCGAGCTCGTCGCCAAGCTCAGCCGGTCCGGCCTGCTCACCGAGGCCCCGGCGGCGCCGAGCGGCAGCCGCGGGCGCCCCACCACCGTCCTGCTGCCGCATCCACGCGGCCCCCTCGTGCTGGCTGTGGCGATCAGCCACGAGGCCTGGCGGATCGACGTGGTCGAGCTGGGTGGGGCCGCCGTCGCCTCCCGGTCCCGACGGCACGCGAGCACCGACTGGGCCGAGGTCCGTGCGGCCGTCGCCGCCGAGATCAAAGACCTCCTCTCCCGGTACGGGGACCGCCCGCGCGCCCTCGGCGTATCAGTGCCCGGTCCGGTCTCCCGCACACTTCGTCTCGAAGCGTTCCGGGCCGACTGGCACGACGTGGACCTGACCGGACTCTGGCCCGGCGCCGAACTGCTGGTCGCCGGCAACGACGCCACCCTGGCCGCGACCGCCGAGCACCGCCGGGGAGCCGGCGCCGGAGCCGCGGTCGCCCTGCACCTGCGGATCGAGGCGGGACTGGGTGGCGCCGTGATCGAGGACGGCCGCCCGGTGCTGGGCGCTCGCGGCGCGGCCGGCGAGTTCGGCCACATGCCGTTCGGCGACCCGGCGGTACGCTGCGCGTGCGGCGCCCACGGCTGCTGGGGCACCGCCGTCGACGGCACCGCCCTGGCCCGGCTGCTCGGCGACCCGCGCCCACGCGACCCGGTCACCTACGCCCGCCGGGTGATCGCCACGGCCGCCCGGGCCCTCGCCTCCCAGCGAGCCCGCCAGGATCTGGCCGGCCTCCCACCGCCCCCGCCGTCCAGCCCCGCCGATCCCGCGGCCCGACCGCACACCGCACCGCCCAGCCCCGCCGATCCCGCGGCCCGACCGCACACCGCACCACCCAGCCCGTACAGCTCGGGGGACACCGGCCCGGAGAGTGACCCGGAGGCCGCCGTGGCCGCGGTCCGTGCCGTCGGCGCCGCTCTGGGCCGCGGCATGGCCGGCCTCGTCAACGCCTTGGACGCGGATCTGGTGACTCTCGGCGGCCTGGGCGTGGACCTGCTCGCCACGGTCCCCGCCGAGATCCACGCCGCCTACCGGGACGGCCTCATGCTGATCCACCGAGCGTCCCCTCCCCCGGTCCGCCCGGCCACCCTCCCGGACGACGAGGGCCCGATCGCCGGCGCCGCCGAGGAGGCCTGGTCCGCCCTGCTTCCCCGCCTGCCGTAAACACCCCCAGCCGGCACCAGGCTGCCTCGAACAGCCCGAACAGCCCCCGACCCCAGCCGAGCCACCCGGCCCACCCGACCGGACACCAGAGCCGCCTCAAACAGCCCGAAACAGTGCCCAGAGCCAGCCGGGCCATCCCGGCGGTTGCCAGGGCGCCGGAACAGCTCAGTACGGGAGGACGGCGACCAGCACGGCGTCGAACGTCAGGTAGTAGATCGGGGACTCCGGGTCGTCCGGCGCGTCGGGCCTCAGCCGCTCCATCGCCAGATACCCGTCGGTGACCTGGTACAACCCGGCCTTCCAGTGGGTGTGGTCGTTCCCGTACGCCATCGGATAGGTGTACCGCAGCGCCCCGGTCCGGGCGTCCAGCCCTTCGAGAGTGTTGGACGGCGTGAGCACGAGCACGGTCGCCGGCGTCCCGCCGAGCACCCGCACCAGTCCCGGCCGTTCCCAGAGCCGCCCGCCGTTCACCGAGGCGGCGCTGACGCCGGCGTCGGTGGGTGTGACGACGACGCCCGCCGCGAACGTCGAGCCGGGCACGTCCAGTCCGGCCGCCCGTCGCGGGCTCGCGGTCCCGGCGAGCCAGCCGCGCCCGGCGCCGTCCCGGAACGCCGGGCACACGAACGAGACGCATCCGACCGGCTCGTAGGGCCCGGCCGTCCAGCCCACCGCGGGACGCCCGGTCACCGCGTCGTAGGCGCCGGTCGCGCACACGTACGCGCCGCCGTCGGTGGTGAACCCGTCCGCGCACCCGGCCGGGACGGTCGTGCTCCACAGTCGCTGGCCGGTGCTCAGCGCGTACCCCGAGAGATCTCGATCTTGGGTGACCACCACGGCGCCGCCGGCGAGACGCAGACCCGGCGGGGTCCAGACGGTCGCGGCCCCGGTGCGGTGTCCGGCATAGTCCGGCGCGTCCGGGCCGTCCGCCCGCCAGGACACCTTTCCGGTACGGGCGTCGAGCGCGATCAACCGGCCGTCGGACCATCGGGTGACCACCGTGGCGCCGCTCGCCACCACCGCGCTCACCTGCTGTGGCCAGCGGCGGAACGACCAGCGGGCGGTGTACATGGTCCGGGCGGTGACCGGCCCGTCCGCCCGCACCTGATGTTTCGCCGCGTAGACGCGCAGCCGCCGGTCGACGATCAACGGCGCCTGGTTGAGCCGCCCGGTGACGCCGAAAGCGGGCGACGGCTCCGGCGGGTAGGGGGTGATGGCGCTCGCCGTCTGTTCCGCCGGGGCCAGCACTCGCCATCCGATCACGGCGGACGCGACCAGCAGAAGCACGGCCGCCAGGATTCGCAGCGGCACCCGGGTCACGGCCGAAAGTATTACAGGTCAGGGCGAGGTCACTCGTAACCACCGTTGATCAGGCCGAGCCGGACCAGCTCGGTGAGCGGTTCCACCACGTTGGCGGCGCCGAATCCGACGAACAGCGGCCGCGGCCCGTCCCGGTGGATGCGGGCCGGTTCGACCAGCGGCACCGGGTGGGTGGCTGCCAGCGCCTCGGCCACCTCGGCGACCTCGCCGCCGTCGGCCGCGATCACCGTCGCGACCAGCACGTTGAGGAAGCCGTGGTGGGTGAACCCGGTCTCCGGGTCGGTGTGCCGGGTGGCGTGGCGCAGTCCGGCGGCCAGTTTGAACGGCAACTCCCGGTCCCGGCAGGCGCAGATCACCGCGGCCAGCTCGACCGGGGTCGGGAACAGCTCCGCGGCCAGGCCCCCGACCCGGAACTTCGGGGCGATCGCCAGACCGTCGGCGCGGGCCTCGGCCACCGAGTCCAGCGCCGCCAGCAGACCCCAGCTCAGCGGGATCTCGGCGTACAGCGGCAGACCGGTCTCGGCGGCCGCGAACGTGCAGAGAGTGGCCAGCCCGGGCTGAGGGTCCTCACCCCGGCGGGCCACCGCCGCCTCGACGTGCTTGACCACCACACCGGAGGAGCGCAGCTTCTCCACGGTGTTGGGCAGGGCGGCGGCCGGCACGTCGCCGATCAGCACAGCGGTGAGCCCAGGAACCGGCGTGTGGATTTCGGGTGCGGAGCGCACCCCAACTCCACACGCCGGTTTCAGGGGCTCGGTTCCGACGATCGAGGCGGGCACCAGCAGCGAACCGATCAGGTCGCGGTACCACGAAGTGGTGTGCTCCTGATGCTTGAGCACCGCGTCGTCCAGGCCGACCGGGCTGGGCGGCAGCAGGGACGCGTCATCGACCAGCCCGGCATACAGCGGAGGCACCATCGTCGACACGAATTCGAACCTAGTAGACGCCGCCGGAAACGGACAGCCTCAGCGCTTGCGGCGGCCCGTCAGCACCAGGATCTCGGCGACGGCGCCGGCCGCCATGCCCGCGACCAGTGGCGCCGGCCCGCCGACGACGGCGTACGCCAGCAGGAACAGCGGTGCCGCGAAAGTCAGGTAGACGGCCACCGCCAGCCGCCGGTCCCCGGATCGCAGGCGGCGCATCACCACCCCGGCCGGTTCCGGCAACCGGCCGCGGAACCAGAACACCACAGCCCCGAAGACCAGTACGCCGATGAGCCCGGCCCAGACCCGGGAGATCCCGACGTTGATCAGGGTCATGGCCGCCGCCAGCACCGCGGCCACGATGGTGCCGCCGGCGCCGTAGCGGGCCGTCTCACCGACCGCCTCGGCCGTCTCCCCGGACACGTCGAGAACCGGGCGGGCCGGCACCACGACCGGCGGCGCCGGGCTCACGAACGGCCCCGGCGCCGGGGTCTCCCCACCCGGCGGCACACCGAGCGACGCCTCCTCGGCCAGTTCCTCGATGGCCCGGGCCCAGCGGCGGCGCTCGAACCGGACGATCCCGGTCTCCTGTCCCGCGTCGCCGATCGCCGGGTCCAGTTCGAGCGCCTCCGCGTACGCCCGCTGAGCCAGGTCGAACAACCGCAGCCGGGCCGCCACGACGGCCAGGACCAGATGCGCCTCGGCGTCGGTGGGCGCGACCCGGACCCCGTTCCAGGCCGCGTTCAGCGCCTCCTGACCGTTGCGCGACTCGCTGAGCAGGGCCGCCCCGGTTCGCTGCGCGTACGCGTCGTCGGGCCACCCGCTGAGGATCTCGGCGGCGACCCGGGCGGCGTCGCCGAACCGTCGGCTGTCGGTGAGCGCCATCGCCCGGACCACCAGCGTGGCCAGGTCCCGTGGGTCGGCCCCGGCGGCCCGGTCGGCGGCGGCCAGCGCCTCGGCGGGCTGGTCGGCGGCCAGGTGGATGCGGGCCAGGGTGGCGAGCAGGCTGGTCTCCCGCGGCGCGACGGTCAGGCCGGCCGCGATCTCGTCGGCGGCCTCGTCGTAACGGCCGAGGTCGGCGAGCAGGAGGGCACGCTGACGGTGCTCCTCCGGGGTGGTGTCGGGCTCCATGGGGGCTGGCACGCTGCCGAGCGTAGGCCGTCCACCCGAGGATCAGGCGAGTCGGGGTGACGCTGGATACACCATGGCGACCGCGATCCCGGCCAGCCCTTCGCCCCGCCCGGTGAGCCCGAGCCCGTCGGTGGTCGTCCCGGCCACGGTGGCCGGCGCCCCGATCGCCTCGGAGAGCACCTTCTCCGCCTCGGCACGGCGTTTGCCGATCTTCGGGCGGTTCCCGATCACCTGGATCGACACGTTCCCGATCTCGAAACCCGCTTCCCGTACGCGACGGGCCGTCTCGGCGAGCAGCGTTATCCCGGCCGCCCCGGCCCACTCCGGCCGGCTCGTGCCGAAATTGCCGCCCAGGTCGCCGAGCCCGGCCGCGGAGAGCAGGGCGTCACAGGCGGCGTGTGCCGCGACGTCGGCGTCGGAGTGCCCGGCCAGCCCCGCCTCGCCGGGCCAGTGCAGCCCGGCCACCCAGCAGGGGCGGTCCGGGTCGAAGGCGTGAACGTCGGTACCGATGCCGACCCGCGGAATGATCACGCGGAGAGCTTAAGCAGGTGGGTGGCGAGCGCCAGGTCGATCGGCCGGGTGATCTTCAAGGCGAAGTCCGACCCGGGGACGCACAGCACCGGCCGGCCGAGTTTCTCCACGGCACCGGCGTCGTCGGTGTGCGAGTCGGCGGCGGCCGCGTGGGCGGCTCGCAGAATCGTGGCGCGGAAGCCCTGGGGTGTCTGGACGGCCCGCAGAACCGAGCGGTCCACCGTACCGAGCACCGTGCCGTCCGCCGCGACCTCTTTGACGGTGTCGACCACCGGGAGCGCCGGGATCACGGCGTCGGCTCCCTCCCGAACGGCGGCGGCGACCCGTTCGAACAGGTCGGCCGGCGCGAGACAACGGGCGGCGTCGTGCACCAGGACGATGCCGATGTCGTCGGGAACGACCGCGAGGGCGGCGGCCACCGAGTCCTGCCGCTCCGCACCGCCCGCCACCACGGTGACCGGGGCGATCGGGGCGAGCAGCCGGTGCACCGCGTCGACCTCGGCGGCCGGGGCGGCGACCACGATCAGGCGGACCGACGGCGCGGCGGCGGTCCGGCGGATCGCGTGGACCAGGAGTGGCTCCCCCTCGAGCAGGCGCAGGGCCTTGGGGGTGCCGGGACCGAGGCGCACACCGGCACCCGCGGCCGGAACGACGACCGCGACGTCACCGCGAGCATTCAGCTGCGCGGTCACGTCGCGGTCGTCGGTCAAGGTGTGAGGGATGCGTTGGACGGATCAGGCCTCGGTGAGGACCTTGTCGAGCAGGACCTCGGCCTCATCCTTGCTGCTCTTCTCAGCGAGGGCCACCTCGCCGACCAGAATGTCGCGAGCCTTGGCGAGCATGCGCTTCTCACCCGCGGAAAGGCCACGCTCACGCTCACGGCGCCAGAGGTCACGAACAACCTCCGCAACCTTCAGCGGGTTACCGGAAGCAAGCTTCTCGAGGTTGGCCTTGTAGCGCCGCGACCAGTTGGTCGGCTCCTCGGTGTGCGGAGCACGAAGGACATCGAAGACCTTTCCAAGGCCTTCCTCGCCAACCACTTCGCGCACGCCGACTTCCTCGGCGTTCTCAGCGGGCACTCGAACAGTCAGATCGCCCTGGGCGACACGCAGAACGAGGTACTGCCTTTCAACGCCCTTGATGACCCTAGTCTCGATTGCCTCGATGAGTGCGGCCCCGTGGTGGGGGTAAACAACGGTCTCGCCGACACTGAAAACCATAGGTTCGAAACCCCTTTCGCTGTGTCTAGGGTAACACGCCCGGGCGGCTGTGTCTTGCCCGTACGGTTACCGTTAGTGCAGCTCAGAGGCCCTGTGACGGGGCTTTCTACCGCTTGACAGCGAAGCGAGAAGCTGCCTAAGTAACGCAAAGTGACCGAACTGCACGGCCCCGACCAACGCGGCCTCATCCACCAAGTCGGGAATTCCAGACCTGACCGGCTTTGTCAGATCAAGCTTATCGCTAAGGTCCGCGCCGGCGCACCACTGGCGATGCGGCCTCACGTGCGGGAGGCTGGACGGAAGTTCCCCGACCGAAGCAAGATCTGGTCGGCCAGGGGGGAGGTTGAGTCATGGCTGGCGCGAGCGACAACGGCGACAGGCCGCCCGGTGGCGGGTCCCCCGACGGCCTCCCCGACTTCCCCGAGGAGTGGGGCGTCATCGTCATCCCCGACGACCTCTCCGAGTTGTCCGACGAGGTCGAGGCGGTCCGCGCCGAGTTGCACACGGCGGCGCCGCTCAACGGGCTGCAGCGCCTGGCCCGGCGGCCCACGGCGCGTCGGCTGCGCCGTCTCGGCGGTCTCCTGACACACACGCCCGCCCTGATCATCACCCTTGCCGTGCTGGTCACGGTGGCCAGCCTGTTCGCGTCGGCATGGCCCGGACCGGCCCGGCAGCCGACCACACAGCGGACCTCGGGCGCCACCGAGAGCCGGTCCGACACGTTGCCGGCGGTCGATCTCATCGACAGCGGCGGGCAGAGCGTCTCGATCCGGGGACGCCTTCCGGCCGTGGTGATGCTCACCGACGGCTGCGACTGCGCGCACCTGATCGCGGACACGATCGCGGCGGTCCGCACCGACATCACGATCCTCACGGTGAGTAAGGCTCCCGTTTCCATCGGACCGTCCGCGACCAGCCAGAGCCTGCTGCCCACCGCACGGACTCCCCGGGCGGACGGCAAGTCGGTCGCCGCCCTGCAGGACCCCACCGACACGTTGCGGCGGCACCTCGGGCTCGCGGCGCCGGACGGGACGGCCGCGGTGGTTCTCGTCGACCGGGGCGGCGAGATCGTCCGGGTGCACCCGCGGACCGCGTCGATCGAGACGTTCCGGCCCGACCTGTCGCGCCTCTAACGACCAAACCCCACAATGGGTACGCGTGTGGCCGTACCCTCGGAAACCGGCCCCCGACTCGGGCCGTTTCGGATCCCGGCCCAGGCGCAGAAGCGACCCCTGTGTGAGGGTCACCCGGACGAGCGCTGGAGGGCGTAACGGAAGACGACCGGGCCGGGTGAGTCGATGCTGATCCGCATACGCAGCTCCTCGCTGAGGCCGACACTGAAGATGTCCGGGGTGCGGGCGCCCGAGCAGCGCAGGCCACGGCCGGAGTCCTCGTCGCCGAGACTGACCCGGACCCGGGCACCGTCGTCACCGGCGCACACCGCCGACACCAGGAAGTCGCCCTGTTCGATCTCGACGACCTCCTCGTAGCCGGTACCGGGCTCCAGCACCAGGGTGTTCGCCACCTCCTGCTCGCCGATGTCGGGCAGGAGCTGCTCGGCACTCAGCCGCCAGTCCACCACCCGCCGGTCGGCGCCCTGACCGGGCGCCGCCCGCCACCACCACACCAGCCCAACCATCAAGATCAATAGCGCCAGCGCCTGCAGCACGACGCCGCGTCCCCGTTCGCCGCTCACGCTGCGAGAGTAGAGCCCTCCAAAAGGGTGACGTAGAGCGTGAGGCCCGGACCGAAGGCGAGCATCACTATCCGTCGCGGCGGGACGGGGCGACGGCGTAACTCGTTCAGGACCAGGAGCACGGTGGGTGATGAACAGTTGCCGTGGGTGGACAGGACGGCACGGGACTCGGCCAGTGCGGGGGCGGGCAGATCGAGACGCTCCTGCACCACGTCGAGGATCTTGGGACCGCCGGGGTGCACCGCCCAGCCGTCCACGTCGGCGATGCTCCGGCCGTGCCGTGACAAGACCTGCTCGACCAGTCCGCGGACGTGCGCGGCGAGCACCGAAGGCACCTTCGGCGACAGGCCCATCCGGAACCCCAGGTCGGTGACCTCCCACGTCATGTGGTCGGCGGTGGAGGTGTCGGTGATCGCGGCGAGTTCGCGTACGGCGTACCCCGGACGGGTTTGATCCGGTGGGGTGACCACGACGGCGGCCGCGGCGTCCGAGAAGAGGGCGTGCGAGACGATCTGCTGGACGTCCGCACGGGCGCTCGGCGGTTGCAGGTGCAGGCTGGTCAGTTCGGCACAGAGCAGCAGCGCGGGCCGGTGCCGGGCCACCACGAAGTCGCTCACGGTACCGAGGCCCGGTAACGCTGCGTAACAGCCCATGTGGCCGACGAAGAGCCGCTGAACGCTCGGTGACATTCCCAGATCCCGGGCGAGCAGAATGTCCACCCCGGGCGTCGCGTAGCCGGTGCACGAGCAGACCGCGAAGAGGCCCACATCGCCGGCCGCCACCCCGGCGTCGGCCAGCGCCCGGTCCACGGCGGCCTTGCCCAGCGGCATCACCTCGGCCTGGTAACGACGCATCCGGCGCTCGGTGGACCAGTGCGAGACGTCCTCCAGCAGCGGGTTCACCACGGCCTGCCGGGTACGCACCCCGGAGTTCGCGAAGATCCGCCGGGCCAGGCCGTGCCGGGCGCCGGTGTAGTGGCGGGCGAAGTAGCCGTCCCAGATGTCGTCCTGCGCCGTGGCGGGCGGCAGCGCCACCCCGATGCCGCTGATCACCGCGTGCCGGCCCTGGCGCTCAGAACCGGTGTGTCGAGTTCGGGCGCGATTCGCACCCGAAACCCACACACCGGGACCGTCCGTCCGGTGCTCTGTCATACCGGGGCCCGTCTCTCGCTCTGTCATGTCGCGGGCCGTCACCAGCGCGGGGCGACGCCGTCGGCGTCCGGGTCGCCGCCGAGCGCGTCCACGCCCAGCCAGTCGGCACAGACGTCACTGGTCGCCGGTTGCAGCGAACCGGCCCGGGCGTCCCGGTAGAGGCGCTCCAGCGGATGGCCGCGACGCATCGCCGAGGTGCCCGCAGCCTCCAGCATCGCCGCCGCCACGTCCGCCGCGGTCGTGCCGGCCAGCAGTTTGGCCCGCCACACCCAGCGGTTCGTCTCCGGTTCGCCGGGGGCCTCGTCGACCCGGCGGGCCGCCTCCCGCACCACCAGGTGCGCGGCCGACACCGCCGCGTCGGCCCGGCCGATCCGGGCCCGCACCGTCGGCAGCCGGCCCAGGCCGCGGGCGTTGACGTGCTCGACCGCGGCGTCCACGGCCGCCCGGGCCACCCCCACGTAGACCGCGGCGTAACTGGCCACCATCCAGTGCGGGGCGAGTTGGGCGGCCACCAGGGCGAGCCCCTCCACGCCGCCGAGCAGCGCCGACGCCGGGACCGTCACGTCGATGTGCAGGTCGTGCGACCCGGTGGCGCGCATGCCGAGCGCGTCCCAGGTGGGCTCCACCCGCAGGCCGTCCCCCGCCGGGACCAGGAACTGCGAGACCTGCGACGGATCGGCGGCGCTGCGGGCGGCCACCAGGTACGCGTCCGCGTGCCCGGCCCCCGAGCAGAACGTCTTGGCGCCGGTGAGCCGGTAGCCGCCGTCCACCCGGTCGTAGGTGGTGGCCAGCTCGGACAGCCGGGAGCCGGCGCCGCGTTCGCTCATCGCCACGGCGTACCAACCGCCGCCGGCGGCCGCCTTCAGGAAACCGTCCCGGGCGTCCAGCGCCTCCGGCGGAAGCCCGAGCATCTCGGCCAGTTCGTCGGTGACCCCGGCGATCGCCCCGGTCACCGAAGCATGCATGTTGAAGACCAGGGCCGTCGAGCCGTTGCCGCGGGCCAGCTCGTAGGCGATCTCCGCGTAGTCGGCGAAGCCCGCGCCCGCCCCGCCCAGCCGGGCCGGGACCATCAGCCCGAAGAAGCCCGCCTCCCGTAACTCGGCGAAGTCCTGTTCGGGGAACGAGCCGTCCCGGTCGGTGACGGCCGCCCGCGCCGCGAACCGTGGCGCCAGCCGTCGTGCCTCATCCCGCATGTCTTCTCCCGATTCCCTGGTAGAGGACCGCCGCCGAGAAGGCGGGCACGATGCGCCCGCTCGCGGCCCGGCCGAGGATCAGCCAGCGGAACAGTCCCGGCAGGCTCGGGCGTACCCCGCGTATCTCCAGTTCCACCCCGTGCCGTGTGAACTCGGTCACCAGACGCCGGGGTGGCACGAACAGCGCCGGATCGTGCAGGCCCACCGGGGCGATCCCCAACCGCTCCCCGAGCGTCACCGTGATCAGGCGGCTCAGCCGCGTGTCGTTGACCGTGTCCAGCACCACCAGCCCGCCGGGACGCAGCACCCGGCACAGCTCGGCCACCGTGCCGGACAGATCGGTGACGTGCTCCAGGATCTCGCCGGCCACCACCACGTCGGCACTGCCGTCCGCCAGCGGCAGGGCGGTCACGTCACCGTTCACCGCGGTCATCCCGCGCGGCACGGCCCGCTCCAGCCCGGTACGCCGCAGGTCCACACCGACGTGCCGGTAGCCCTTGCCACGGACGTGCGGGGCCAGCAGGCCGCCGCCGCAGCCCGCGTCGAGCAGGATCCGGCCGGGGGACTCCGCCGGAGGGATCAGCGCCGCCCTGGCCTCGGCCAGCCAGTGCAGCAGTTCGAAGGGTCCGCCGGGTCGCCACCACTCGCCGGCCAGGTCGTCGTACTGACGTGGATCATTGCGCTGCATCGACAGCATGTGATCGAGCCTGGCACGGACCGTGCGCGGAGGCCACACTTGGCAGCCATGTCCCGTGCGCTCGCGCTGCTCCGATCGTCGCATCCGGAACCGGGTGCCGCGGTCACCCTCGCCATGACTCTGCTGGCCGCCGGAGCCGGGCACCGCGGGTCCCGTCTGCTGCTCGTCGCGCTCACCGTGGCCGCCAGCCAGCTCGCGGTCGGCTGGGTCAACGACCGGCTCGACGCGGAACGCGACAGGCGGGCCGGGCGGCGGGACAAACCCGTGGCGTCGGGTGCCGTGTCGCCACGCACGGTCGGCGCCGCCGGGATCGGGGCGGCGCTGGGCGTACCCCTGCTGGCTTTTGATCTCGGTCTTCCGGCGCTCCTGGCGATCTCGGTGGCGACGGTGTCCGCGCTGCTCTACGACTGGCCGCTGAAGAACACCGCGTTCTCGGTGGTGCCCTACCTGGTCGCCTTCGGACTACTGCCGGCCTTCGTGGTGCTCGCGCTGCCCGGGCATCCGGCGCCGCCGGTCTGGCTGGTCGCGGCCGGCGCGCTGCTCGGTGGCGGCGCGCACTTCGCCAACGTGCTGCCGGACCTGGCCGACGACGCGGCCACCGGGGTGCGCGGGCTGCCGCACCGGATCGGCGCGGCCGGGTCCCAGCTGGCCGCCGCGGGGCTCCTGCTGGGCGCGACGCTCACCCTGGTCCTCGGGCCACCCGGGCCGCCGTCGTGGACCGGCTCGGCGGCGATCGCGGCCGCCGTCGTGGTCCTTCCCCTCGGGTGGTACGCCGCGCGGCGTGCCGACGGACGGCCGGTCGCGCTGTTCCGGGCGGTCATCGTGGTCGCCCTGATAGACGTTCTGCTTCTCGTTGTGAATGGCCGGTTGACCTGATCGCGGGGGCTGATGGATGGGTCGGCGCACGCCGCTGATCGCCGCCCATTAGGCTGAGTCAACACCTTGGTGTCTCTATTTGGAGGATCGTGATGCGTCCCCTGGGAACCCGTCGCGCCGCTCTGGTCGCGGGTGCCGCCACGGTCGCCGCCCTGGCTCTGGGCGGCTGCTCGGCCGGCCAGGTCGCCGAGACCGCCATCCTGGACACGCCCATCGCCGGCGTCGACACGGAGTCCACGGACGGCAGCGTGCTCATCCGCAACCTGCAGGTGGAGTACAACGGCACCGAGGGCTATGCCAAGGGCGACAACGCTCCGCTCGAGCTGAGTCTCTTCAACCAGACCGCCGAGCCGATCACCGTCACGATCACCACCAGGGAACCCGACCGCGCCCAGGTCGTCGGGGCGGACAAGGTCGGCTTCTCGAGCGCCGCCGCCGTCGCCACCCCGTCCGCCTCCGCGCCGTCCGCCGCCGCCTCCGCCTCCGCGCCGTCCGCCGGCCCGAGCGTCGCTGCCTCCGCGCCGGCCGCCCCGGAGGTCCGCCCGGCCCAGATCCAGATCGCCCCGCTGTCCGCGGCCCTGTTCCGGCCGAGCGACTCCACTCCACTCCAGGTCATCGGCCTGAAGGAGGAGCTGACCCCGGGCCTGGCGGTCAACCTGGTCTTCAAGTTCAGCAACAGCTCGGAGGAGCTGGTCCTCCAGGCGCCCGTCGCCTCCCCGCTCAGCCCGGCCCCCCGCGGGTCGGCGGAGGTGCACGAGGAGGCCGGGGAGGCCGGGGGTCACTGACCGGAGTTGTCATACCGCCGAGCTAGCTTGTCGGTGTGACGACCTCCCGATCCGCGGCCAAGGCACCCCGAGCCGCCTACGTCTGTGACGCCTGTGGCCATCAGCCGCCGAAATGGCTGGGCCGGTGCCCGGAGTGCGGCGAGTGGGGCTCGATCATCGAGTCCACGGTCACCGTCGGAGCCTCCGGCCGGGTGGTCAGCTCCCGCATGCCGGCCGAGCCGGCCCGCCCGATCGCCCAGATCAGCGCCGCGCCGGCCCGCGCGGTCGCCACCGGCGTCGGCGAGCTCGACCGGGTCCTCGGTGGCGGCCTGGTGCCCGGCGCCGTGGTGCTGCTCGCCGGCGAGCCCGGCGTCGGCAAATCCACCCTGCTGCTCGACGTCGCCCAGCAGTGGGCGGCCGGGGCGGGCACACCGTCGCTGGTGGTCAGCGGCGAGGAGTCGGTCAGCCAGGTGCGGTTGCGGGCCGAGCGGCTCGGCGCCCTGCACGAGAAGCTCTACCTCGCCTCGGAGAATGATCTCGGCACGGTCATCGGCCACCTCGACGCGGTCCGGCCCGGTCTGCTCGTGCTCGACTCGGTGCAGACCGTCTCGGCACCCGGCACCGAGGGCGTCCCCGGCGGCGTCACCCAGGTCCGGGCGGTCACCGCGGCACTCGTCACGATCGCCAAGGAGCGGGGCATCGCCACCGTCCTGGTCGGCCACGTCACCAAGGACGGGCAGGTCGCCGGCCCTCGCGTGCTGGAGCACCTGGTCGACGTGGTGCTCCACTTCGAGGGCGACAAACACTCCTCGCTGCGCCTGGTCCGCGGGGTGAAGAACCGGTTCGGCGCGGCCGACGAGGTGGGCTGCTTCGAGATGCACGAGGGCGGCATCACCAGCCTGCCCGACCCGTCCGGCCTGTTCCTCACCCGCTATCTGGAGCCGGTCCCCGGCACTTGCGTGACGGTCGCCATGGAGGGCCGGCGGGCGCTGGTCACCGAGGTTCAGGCGCTGATCGGGGCAGAGGTGCAGGGCTCACCCCGGCGCACGGTGTCCGGGCTCGACAGTGCCCGGCTCGCCATGGTCCTGGCCGTGCTGGAGCGGCGGACCAAGCAGCTCAAGCTCTACAACCGAGAGGTCTTCGCGGCCACTGTGGGCGGCATCCGGCTCACCGAGCCGTCCGCCGACCTGGCCATGGCCCTGGCCGTCGCCTCCGGCGGTCTAGACCTGGCCATGGCCCCGCACCTCGTGGCGATCGGCGAGGTCGGCCTCACCGGCGAGATCCGGCGGGTCGGCGCGGTCGGCCGGCGGCTCGCCGAGGCGGCCCGGCTCGGTTTCAAGGTGGCGCTCGTTCCGCCCGGCTGCGGGCCCGACGGCGCCAGTGGGATGCCCAAGGGCATGGAGGTCGTGGAGGTCGGCAACCTCCAGGCGGCACTGCAGAGCGCGGCCCGGGCCTCGGCCTCCTCCTGATTCTTGACTACCCAGGGTTACGAATCATCACGCTACGGAGCATTCATTGAACCAAGCCTCGTTGGCCTGGATGACAGTCCGTAGAATGTCCGGGTGCCGCTCGACCGCGATGGTTCCAAGCCCGCCGCCAGTTCAACGCCGCGTCCCGGCGTCAACGGCGCGGGGCATCGCGCGATGACGCCGGCCGTGGGCGCCGGTCTGACCGGCGGAGCAAGTGATCCGTTGCGGGCAAATCTGGCGCTGATGGCTCCCGGCACGGCGCTGCGCGACGGTCTGGAGCGCATCCTCCGCGGCCGCACCGGCGCGCTCATCGTCCTCGGTCACGACGCCGTCGTGGAGACCATCTGCACCGGTGGGTTCCCGCTCGATGTGGAGTTCTCCGCCACCCGGCTGCGTGAGTTGTGCAAGATGGACGGCGCTGTCGTCCTCTCCAGCGACGGCACCCGCATCGTCCGGGCCGCCGTGCATCTGATGCCCGACCCGTCCATCCCGTCGGAGGAGTCCGGCACCCGGCACCGCACCGCCGAGCGGGTCGCCAAGCAGTCCGGCTTCCCGGTGATCTCGGTCAGCCAGTCGATGCGCATCATCGGGCTGTATGTGAACGGTCAGCGCCACGTCCTCGACGACTCGGCCGCCATCCTGTCCCGCGCCAACCAGGCCCTCGCCACTCTGGAACGGTACAAACTCCGCCTCGACGAGGTCTCCGGCACCCTCTCCGCCCTGGAGATCGAAGACCTGGTCACGGTGCGTGATGCCGTCGCGGTGGTGCAGCGCCTCGAGATGGTCCGCCGCATCGCCGACGAGATCTCCGGCTATGTGGTCGAGCTCGGCACCGACGGGCGCCTCCTCGCCCTCCAGCTCGACGAACTGATGGCCGGCGTCGACTCCGACCGCACCCTGGTCATCCGCGACTACCTGCCGTCCGGGCGCAAAGCCCGCACCCTCGACGAGGCCCTCGTCGAGCTCGACCTGCTGACCGCCACCGAGATGATCGACCTGGTCGCCGTGGCCAAGGCCATCGGCTACCCGGGCGCCTCCGACTCCCTCGACGCGGCCGTCTCCCCGCGCGGTTTCCGGCTGCTCGCCAAGGTGCCACGGCTGCCCGCCCAGATCGTCGACCGGCTCGTCGACCACTTCGGCAGCCTCCAGCGTCTTCTCGGCGCCACCGTCGAGGACCTGCAGGCGGTTGAGGGCGTGGGAGATGCACGGGCCCGGGGAGTGCGGGAAGGGCTCTCCCGGTTGGCCGAGGCCTCGATCCTCGAACGCTACGTCTGACGCTCGCGACCGTCCGGCCCCCACCCGGATTCACGGCGCCGGGGAGGTGGACGGTCCGATTCAGGCGGGGCGCCGGTCACGCGTACCGGAAAGGGCCGGGGTCAGAGAGGGTGGCTGATGTCGTTGGCGTGGTCCGCCACGGCGGCGCCGGTGATCGTGGCCTGAAGGGGAAGGTATTCCAGGCAGCGGCGTACGGCGGGGGCCATCACCGGGTTGGGCACGCGCATCGAGATGGTGCAGTGCGGAACCCAGCGGCCCGGGCGGTAGTGGTCCCAGACCTCCACCCCGGCCGCGGAGAGGCGCTCGTGGACGGCCCGGTGGTGGGCCAGCAGGTCCTCGGTGACGGTGACTCCCAGCCACAGGACCCGGCCTACGAACTGGCCCACGAAGTCGATGCTCAACGGGATCGGGCGGGCCACCTGGAAACCCGCCAGTGCGTCCGCCACTGCGTGCGGGTCGATGCGGTGGGCGGCGGCGAGCGAGATGTGCGGGCGGTGTCTCTGATGCAGGGAGCCGAGGGACGGGATGCCCTCGGCGTCCAGGGCACGCCACAGGGTGCGGACCCGGCGCGTCGTGTCGACGTCCAGGTACAGCTCGAGTGCGGCTACCAATTCGGTCAGGCGACGATGGTCAGGACCACCGGGTTGCTGATGATCGTGTCCAGGCGGCCGCGCAGTTCGTAGGCGCCCGCGGCGGGGATCGGGCCGGCGGCGACGTTCTTGACGCACTGGGTGGAGGAGCGGCCGTTCCAGGTCACCTCGAACTCGCGTTCGGCGCCCGCGGTCAGGGTGTCGACCTGGTTGCCCTTGACCGGGTTGCACAGGTCCGAGGACCAGTACTTCTGGGCACCCTGTTCGATGTACAGCTCCTGTGCGCTGGCGCCCAGGTCGCGGGTGCACGTACGCGTACCGACGTTCTTGATCTTGAGTTTGATCTTGAGCGGGGTGCCGCGCTGCGGGGACGTGTCCGCCGGGATCGGGGTCACCGACATCTCGTTGTCGGCGCACGCGCCGGAGCCGGACGCCGGGTTCCCGGTCGCGGTGGCGCCGTTCGCGGGCGGAGGCAACTGCTCACCGTCGTCGGGCTGCCGGGAGAGCAAATCGTTGGGGTCGGGCAGGGCCGGGCCGACGGCGGGGCCGGTCTCCTCGAACGACGGTGTCGGCGACACGCTCGGATTCTTACCGGCACCGGGTGTCGGAAAGCTCGTCGTCTGGGAGGACGCCTTCTTCTTGCCCTGATCGTCTTCGCCGGAGCAGGCCTGGAACAGCACGATGACGCCGAGCAGGACCGCGCTCAGCACGACCGCACGCCGCCGCCAGTAGACCGCGGGTGGGAGGGGACCAACCGTCGCACGCATGATGCCGCTCACGGTAAACCCGGACAGCCGTCGCTATGTGCACGACGCGCCGGTTATGCGACACCAACTCACGCAACGCTCGTTAGAGATAGACCTTGCGCTGGTGGACGGCATGGGCTCCGGCCACCCGATCGAGGAACAGCTTGCCGGCGCAGTGATCGATCTCGTGTTGCACGGCCCGCGCCTCGAACGCGTCAGCGGTGAGCGTGAACGGCTCCCCGGTGCCCGGCAGAACCGCCTCCACCACGATCCGGCCGGCCCGTTTCACGTCGCCGGTGAGGTCGGGCACCGACATGCAGCCCTCCCGGCCGGGACGCCACCGGCTCGCCTCGACGATCTTCGCGTTGCAGAGCACGAACGTGCCGTGTGTGGTGACCGCCTTCGGATGGCCGGTCACGTCCACGCAGAACACCTGCGCGCTCACGCCGATCTGCGGGGCGGCCAGGCCGACGCATCCGGGTGACCCGCGCATGATCTCGACCAGCTCGGCGGCCAGCCGGACGACCTCCGGATCGGTCGGGTCGACCGCCTCGCCGGGGGTGCTCAGCACGCTCGCCGGCGCGGTGACGACCGCTCTCACAGGACTTCCGTGTCGGACCGGCGCAGTGTCACGTCGACGTCCAGCTCGGCGGCGGCCACGGCGAGCCGCTCGGCCAGCTCGTCGCCCGCCCCGGCCGGCACGTCCACCTCGGCGACCAGCACGTAGAGCGGCCCGGTGAGGCGGGTGGTGAGGTCGGTGATGTTGCCGCCGGCGGCCGCGACGACCCGGGTCACCGCGGCGACGATGCCGAGACGGTCCGCCCCGTGCACGCTCACCAGATAGGGCTCGCCGGCGGCCGCGCTGTCGGCCTCCGGCTCCACCCGGCGGACGGTGGCCAGCAGACCGCCGGTGGCGACCGGCTCCAGAGCCCGGGTCGCCTCCGACTCGGTCGGCCCGGTACAGATCAGGGTCATCGCGAAGTGGCCGCGGAGCCGGGTCATCGTCGAGTCGGTCAGGTTGGCGCCGACCGCCGCGAGAGCCTCGGAGACGTCGGCCACGATGCCGGTGCGGTCCGGGCCGATGACGGTGATGGCAAGCTCGTACACCCGCTTACAGTAAACGGGATATGACTCTCGCCGACGAAGCCATCGCCTGGTACGCCACAAATGCCCGCGATCTGCCCTGGCGGCAGCCGGACACCACCCCTTGGGGGGTACTGGTCAGCGAGGTGATGCTGCAACAGACCCCCGTCGTCCGCGTCGAGCCCGCCTGGCGCTCCTGGATGACCCGATGGCCCACCCCCGCCGCGCTCGCCGACGACCCGCCGTCGGAGGCGATCCGCATGTGGGGACGGCTCGGCTACCCGCGCCGGGCGATGCGACTGCACGCCTGCGCGGTCGCCATCGTGGAACGGCACGGTGGCCGGGTTCCCTCCTCGCTGGAGGAACTGCTCGCGCTGCCGGGCGTCGGGACGTACACCGGGCGGGCCGTGGCGACCTTCGCGTACGGGCAGCGGCACCCGGTCGTCGACACCAACGTACGGCGGGTGGTCTCCCGCGCCGTCGAAGGCAAACCGGACGCCGGACCGGCCACCACGGCCGCCGACCTCACCGCGATGGAGGAACTGCTTCCGGCGGACGTGCCGCGGGCCGCGAAGGCCAGCATCGCCTTCATGGAGCTCGGCGCGATCGTCTGCACCGCGCGGGCGCCCCGCTGCGTGGACTGCCCGTTCCACGACGTGTGCGCCTGGCGGCTGCGCGGCGAGCCGCTGCCGGAGGGCCCCAGCCGAAAACCGCAGCGGTACGCCGGAACCGACCGCCAGGTGCGCGGGCTCCTCCTGGAGGTGCTGCGGCACGCGACCGGACCCGTGCCGCGACAGCGCCTCGACCTGGTGTGGAACGACGAGGTGCAGCGGGCCCGGGCGCTCGCCGGGCTGGTCGAGGACGGCCTGGTGGAGCGGCTGGGAGGCGACTTCGTGCTGGCCGGCGACAGTCCACGAGGAGAGGTCCAGAACCTCGGGTGAGCCTTCTCAGGCGGCGAGCCGCGACTCGATCTCGGGCGGCAGGGGATAGGGCCGCTCGGGAGGCAGCAACGCGGCCGCCCGTGCCTCGTCGTCCCGGTCCAGCAGCGCCCGGATCTCGCGCGCCAGCCCGGTCACCTCGGTGATCCCGGTGATCCACTCGTCGACGTAGCGGGGCACCGCCGCGCCACCCAGGCCCAGCTGGAGCGACCGGTACGGCAGCTCACGCAGTCGCAGGTCGCGTTCCGGATCCCACTGCACCCGGGTGGGAGCCCGCTTGAGTTCGCGCTGCCAGGTGGCCCGGTCCGGGTGGACGCCGCGCACGTAGTGGCTCAGCGCGGCGTTGGCGAGCGCCCACTCGAAGCCCTCCCGGGTGATCGACACCGCGAGGACATGCTCCTGACCGGGCTTCGTGGCCCACCCGCAGCGGTACATCATCCACAGGAACGACGGCTTGATCCAGGTCATCCGGTCGCGTTTGAACGGCGGCACGAACCGGCCCGCGCGGACCGCCGGGCCGGCGATCTCCGATCGGTACGCCTGGTAGACGGTGACGGTGCTGTCGTCGTACGCGGCCCGGATCTCATGTCGCATGGTGCTCGATTAAACGCGAAGGGCCCGGCTGCGAGCGCAGCCGGGCCGATCGTGCGTGCTTCTACTCCTCGGTGGTTGCCGCGCCGAGGTCGGCCGGCACCGCGTCGGGCACCGTCACGCCCTTCTCGGCGCCGCGGAAGACCAGCTTGGCCTTCTCCACCTTGGCCGGGTCGCCCTCGCAGTCCACGACGACGATCTGGCCGGGGCGCAGCTCGTTGAAGAGGATCTGCTCGGACAGGGTGTCCTCCAGCTCGCGCTGGATGGTCCGGCGCAGCGGACGGGCACCGAGCACCGGGTCGAAGCCCTTGGCCGCCAGGTACTTCTTGGCGTCGTCGGTCAGCTCGAGACCCATGTCCTTGTTCTTCAGCTGTCCCTCGATGCGGGCGGTGAAGATGTCGACGATCTGGAGGATCTCCGCCTCACGCAGC